>JAYRHV010000283.1:0-2242 GCA_041907165.1 Candidatus Omnitrophota bacterium
CGACGATAATTTCAACCGATCGATTTTCGCTGCGCAAGCTTGGCGCATTGGCAAATGCACTGGCCGCAGTTAATGCGGCCTGCAAAGTCTGCCCAATTGTTTTCTCACAATTGTAAGCGGGAATAATAATGCTGATTTTTTCAGAAATCATATCTGGATTTTTTTGGCAACCACAAAAAGGAGCATCCCAAAAACAGGGCCCAAAAATTCCGGAGAAAAACGATAGGGCAAAACATTGACTCCGCCGTTTTGCACAACCGCCAAACCATTGCGCCGGTGAAGCTCCAGAAGTTGATGCAAGACAAAGGGTTTTTCCTCTATTCCCGGCATAAAAAACGGACGGATCAGCTCCCACGGCGACCAACGATTGGGAACAAAAGTCACAATATAACCACCGGGCTTTAAAACCGAAATCAAGTTGGACAGAATTTTATCTTGATCTTCATTGGTAAAATGTTCGAACAAACCATCGGTAAAAATCACATCAAAGCGTTCAGTTAATGTTTGGGACAAGACATCGTTAACCATATCTGCCCGAACAAGTTTTGCCGCTTGTTTTGTGGCTTCCGCGGCCATTTGGAGGGCGTTTTCGGAATAATCCAACGCTGTTGCTGTCAACCCTTCTTCGCAAAAAAATTTCGTAAAAAATCCACTGCCGCAACCGGCATCTAGGGCAAAATTGCCGACTTGGCATCGGGGTTTTAATATTTCAAGGATGCGCCGCTTGGACCAGCTGACTTGAGAAAAGCGCTGGCTTTGGGTACGTCCCCAAAACTGGTCCCAATCTCTATCTTGTGGTGTTTGAAGTGTTTTCATCTGGGGTACTCGCAGGGGACGTATCATCATCCCTGCTCCCAAAAGTTTATTCTTTTGTCCCATCTTTACGTATTTCCCGAATCTCGTTTTCCAACAAACCAATCTTTTGCGCCATGCGGTCATTGCGGCTATTCTGCTGGCAAAGAAAAATCGTTAATATCAAACTTAAAAAAATCAACCCGCAAGAGATCGTAAAAAATATAAAGTTGCTCGTCAGCGCAAATCCAAGTTTTGCCGCAAAACCAGCCAAAAACTTATCAAAAATCGCCAGCAAAATTCCCAAAACGGTCACAACCAGCCAACCGGCAGCGTATTTGAACGTTAATTTTTCACGCCGCACCAGATCAATGACTAAAAAGAAAAACAAAACGGCAAGAATAATTGAAAGCAAACGAACATTCATATTACATTTCCATTTTAATAAGCCGTGATGATATTATGTCCCTAAGCGAGTTTGGCGAGCGCCGATGTTTTTTTCGTGCAGGTCTAAATTTTAGTCTTGGCGCGAGACACTGTTTGAGCGTGGGATATAATATCATCAGGGCTTGTCCTTTTTAAGCATATCCAACAAAATCGCAACAGTGACTTTGATCATGTAATACAACGTTTTAAAATACCGGATCGAGCTATGCCCATGCACACGTTTGCGCATCAGAACCGGGACTTCGATCAGACGCAAACCAAAACGTTTGGCAATGACAATCGATTCCGGCTCCGGAAAATCCTGCGGGTAATGCTGGCAAAAGATTTTGATCGCTTTAGCATTAAACGCCCGAAAACCCGAGGTCGGATCCGTGACGCGAAACCCTGTCAAACCACTAATTAGCCACGCAAAAAAATGGATTCCCACACGGCGTATCGCTGAAGAACGCCAACCAGATTGACGGTCCACGCCTCGCCCAGATGGGCTGGACATTGCTGCGGACGCCGCTGCGCGCTGCTCAGTCATAAAACGGCTGCCGACGACAATATCCGCTTGCCCGTTTAAAACGGGGTCTAAAATCACTTTCAAATACTCGGCATCGTGCTGCCCGTCTCCGTCGACCTGAGCGGCAAAGTCATAACCGTGGCTTTGGGCATACAAAAATCCAGTCTGCACCGCAGCGCCAATCCCTAAATTAAACGGCAGGACAACGACATTCGCCCCCGCCCCTGCAGCGTGGTGCGCTGTCTGGTCGCAGGACCCATCGTCGACTACTAAAATATCAAAAGCAAAAGACAACTTTTGCAATTCACAAACTGTTTTTTCAATATTGCCGCTTTCATTAAAAGCAGGCAAAATCACAAGAATTTTGGAGTCTGACATCACCTTGCCCGTCGTAAACGGTCGACCAAACTGTAATCAGCGCTATTGTCCCCGACGACTAACTTCATGCCGCCTAAAATTTTTCGGTCAACCTGAAAATCCACAGCAACCCCGCCGGGA
>JAYRHV010000284.1:0-2483 GCA_041907165.1 Candidatus Omnitrophota bacterium
CTTAAGGATATCCGGCGCAGGCTTCGGGTGGACAACCTTATCCCCGCAGAGGATTTCATCAAAAAAATGGTCAATTTTCAAATACCGCATCGCAATCAGTGAAAACTTAGTCGGCCGATTGCTGGCAACCGCTATTTTAAATCCATTGCTTTTTAAGTATTGTAAAATTTTTAGAGCGCCGGGCAAAAGTTTTGTGTCCTGCCGCAAGGCAATTGCATGATGCCGTCGATAAACTTTAAGCGCAGCATCCAAATTTTTGTCCCCGATAAACGACTGCAAAAGATGCCGGTCGCCCCAACCGACCGTACGCTTAATTGTCGTATGAGTTATCGGTGCAAACCCGAATTTTGTAACCGTAAAATTGACACTGCGATACACCGCCGGATAAGCATTGATCAGCGTCCCGTCGAGATCAAAAATAACAAGCTTAGTCTTCATATATTTTGCGCATGCCTCAGTTGCCCGCAGGCAGCAGAAACGTCCCGCCCGCGCGGCGTGCGGATAGTCGCATGAATACCGGCGCGCTCCAAGCTGTCCTGAAAATCCATCATCTCTTGTCTCGTCGGAGTTTTGTGATCAAATTCCGAAACAGGATTATAGGGGATCAGGTTCATTTTACATATCATCCCCTTAAGCAGCACGCTTAATTCGCGTACCGCTTGTAGACTGCACGTCAGATCTTTAATCAAAATATATTCAAACGTAATCTGTCGCTTGGTCGCTTTGATATATTCACGGCACGCGGCAATCAGTTCATGCATCGGATATTTTTTATTAACCGGCATAAGGACTTTGCGCGACTCGTCATTAAACCCGTGCAGCGAAATTGCCAGTTCAATTTGCAAGCCTTCCTTGGCCAACTGTAGAATTTGCGGAATAACCCCGCAGGTTGACACAGTGATCCGACGGGCCGCAATATTGAGGCCTTCGGGGGCATTGATCAAGCGAATCGCCTGCATAAGGTTTTCATAATTGTCCAAAGGCTCGCCTGTACCCATAAAGACAATATGGGAAAGCGGCTGAAGATGACTCTTGGATTTGGCATAAAGAATTTCGGTCATAATTTCAGCGGCCGTCAAGTTTCTCGTCCAGCCGCCTATGCCGCTGGCACAAAATTTGCAGCCAAACTTACAGCCGGCCTGTGTCGAAACGCAAACCGTCGCTCGGGTCTTTGAGGGGATGAGGACCGTTTCAACTTTTTCCCCATCTTGCAAGCCTAACAAAAACTTTTTTGTCCCGTCGAGCGAATGATGCTCAGTGACCACGCTTGGCACAAAAAGCAAAAAATTTTCTTTTAATTTTGTACGCAGTGCCGGGGCAAGGTTTAACATCGCCTCAAAATCGCTGACACCTTTTTTATAAATCCAGTCAAAAATTTGTGCCGCGCGAAAAGGCGTTTGCCCGATGGCTTGCAGGGTCTCTTTAAGCTCCCTTAAAGAAAGGCCCCGAATATCAAGTTGGCTTAAATTTGTCATTACGCTGCCGTTTGAGAAAAATGTCCGATGCGTCGGAATTTTTCATAACGTTGATCGAGAAGATCTTCAGAAGATAGAGAAGATAATTCCTTGATATTTTTAAGGATAGCTTTCTTTAACTGTGCGGCGACGGCTTCCGGATCACGATGAGCTCCACCCTGCGGCTCGGCGACAACTTCATCGACAATGCCGAATTTAAGCAAATGCTCGCCGGTGAGTTTAAGAGCATTGGCCGCCTCGGGAGCTTTCGTGCTGCTGCGCCAGAGAATCGAAGCGCACCCCTCCGGGGAGATGACCGAATAATACGCATTTTGCAAAATGAGAACCCGATCCGCCACGCCAACGCCTAAAGCCCCGCCGCTTCCCCCCTCGCCGATAATTGTTGCGATAACCGGCGTTTTAAGTTGGGACATTTCCATTAAATTCTCGGCAATCGCCTGCGCTTGCCCGCGCTCCTCGGCACCGACCCCCGGATACGCGCCGGGAGTATCGATCAAAACCACGATCGGAAGCCCGAATTTTTCGGCCATATGCATCAGGCGTATCGCTTTGCGGTACCCTTCCGGATGCGCACAGCCAAAATTGCGGCGGATATTATCTTTCGTATCTCGCCCTTTTTGATGGCCCATAATCATGATTTTTTGGCCGTTGAGTTTCGCAAAACCAGCGACGAGCGCCAGATCATCGGCAAAAAGCCGATCGCCATGAAGTTCAACAAATTCAGACGTCATCAAATGAATATAATCCAGCGTATACGGCCGGTTCGGATGACGAGCAATTTGCACTCTTTGCCAATCGGTCAGATTGGAATAAATCTCCTGCTTCATCTTTTCGATCTTTTGCTCGATCTTCTTGATCTCTGGCTCAAAATCGATCTTTTTAGTCTTACCGCTTTTTTTCAGATCATTAATTTTTGCTTCCAGCTCAATAATCGGTTTTTCAAAATCCAATGCGCTCATTATGATTTGAGCCCTTTCCTTATCCTTCGCTGCCTTGCTCAAATCCGAA
>JAYRHV010000285.1:0-1789 GCA_041907165.1 Candidatus Omnitrophota bacterium
GGTCCAAAGTGCTCATTGTCAGCGAAGGGGGCATTGGCCGAAGCATCGACGAGATTATGCTCAATAAAGCGCTTTTTGACAATTGCGGGGTCGAAGTCATCGGAGTTATTCTCAACAAAGTTTTGCCGGACAAAATGGAACGTATCAAAAAAGTGGTCGCTGCCGGTTTAAAACGCAAAGGGCTTCAGCTTTTAGGCGCGATTCCCTTTGATCCGCTTCTGCGGGACCCGAAGGTCGAACAGATCATGAAATTTTTGAAACTCAAAGTTTTGTGCGGCCAGCAATATTTGTCCCGCCGCGTGCGCAACACGATTGTCGCGGCGATGGAACCATATAACATGGTCAATTATCTGACCAACGGGACGCTGGTTTTGACCTCCGGAGATCGTGTCGACAATATTTTGGTCGCGGTCACGACACATTTGGTGACCAAAGGCAGCAAAGACCAGATTGCCGGGATTATTTTGACCGGCGCGCTGATGCCTAACCATAAGATTATGGAACTTTTGCAAGAAAGTCGCATTCCTGTTTTTCTTTCCGAGAAGGAAACGTATGTTGTCGCGCGCGAGATTGATCATTTGGTTTGTAAAATCCAAAAAACGGACAAAGACAAAATTAGTGAAGCCCGGCAAATGGTCAAGAAATTTGTTGATGTGGATGCGATTATACAACACCTATAGCTTTTTTTATGCCCCAGAGTTCTTTCGATAACAAGCCCATCTATATCTTAGACGCGGCGCGAACCGCAATCGGCAGTCCTTTCAAAAGTTTAAAAGATTTTTCTGTTTCACAGTTAGGCGGCTTTGTGATTTCAGGCCTGCTCAAACGTACAGGCCTAGACCCGGCATATGTTTCTCAAGTGATTTTAGGCAATGCGGTCAGCGCCGGCACCGGACAAAACCCAAGCCAGCAGGCGAGTTTTTTAGGCGGCCTTCGGGCGTCGACAACTTCATACACAGTGAACAATGTCTGTGGATCGGGTTTACAGGCGGTCATTTTAGCCGCCGAGACGATCCGTTTTGGATCCAGTGACTGCATCATTGCCCTTGGGGCAGAGAGCGCTACCCGCACACCAGAGCTTTTTTCAAAATTGGTGCAAGAGCCTTTTGAGAAACGCACTCCCATCGACAGCTTATTTTACGACGGGCTTTGGTGTTCTTTAAGCTGACAATCGATTGGACAGATCTGTGAAGATTTTGCAAAGAAAGAAAAAATTTCCCGCTTTGCCCAAGACCGTTACGCGTTTGAAAGCCATCAGAAAGCAGCCAAAGCTAATTTTGAGGATGAAATCCTTAAAGTCGTTTTGGATGACGGGACTTTCTTTTCGCACGATGAACATATACGTCACCACGGCAGTTTGGAGAGTTTTCAAATTTTGCCGCCCGCTTTTGCGGCAAACGGCACAATCACCTCGGGCAATGCCTCTGCTCCCTGCGATGGGGCATCCGGCCTTATCGTTGCCGACGAAAATTTTGTTGAGGCAAGGCACATCAAACCATTGGCGCGTCTTCTAGGGTATGCCACAATTTCTTTGGAGCCTCAAGAAGTTTTTGCCGCGGATGTTTTGGCCGTTAAAGCGTGTTTGCAACAATGCAGTTTAAATCTCAAAGATATTGACCTTATGGAAGTCAGCGAAGCTTTCGCCGCGCAGGCACTTTATGCTCGCGAAAAATTGCAAATTCCGACGGAAAAAATGAATATATCGGGCGGAGATATTGCCTTAGGCCATCCTCTGGGGGCATCTGGTATACGTATTTTAGTGACGCTCATCTGGGCTTTAAAAAAGCAA
>JAYRHV010000286.1:0-3706 GCA_041907165.1 Candidatus Omnitrophota bacterium
AAGCGGCTCGGCTGCGGAACTCGCTAGAGAGTCACTAACAACAGCTTTAGTTCAATAATTTAGGAGATCATAATGTTTAATCTCACCCAGCAAGAGCGCACAGTCCTGCTTTTTTTGGCCGCTGTGATCCTCGTCGGAAGTTTGCTTGAGATTGTCAGCAAAAGAAATGCCGGCTTTTGTCACTTCCTTAAATTTACCGACGAGAATTATCCTTCATCCAAGCCGGATATCCATAAAATACGAAAGACACAAAAATGAAAAGGCATTGTCCCTTTTTGTGGATTACGCTTTTGTTTTTGTCCGGGATCTTGGTCCATGCCTGTAACCGCAGCGCAATGGAAAACATCGCGCTTATAGGCGTTTTAATTTTGGCGTGCGCCTATGTTTTTCGGCGTAAAAAAATTATTTTTGCTATTTTGATTTTGGTTGAATTTTTTTTGCTCGGTTGGCTTTGCAGGCATAGCCGCTGGGTTTTTTCGGATGACCATATTTATTTTCAGCAAACCCAAATGGATTTTACCCAGATTACACTCAAGGGGATTGTGGATAGCGATGTTCGTGCAAGTCAGGGCGGGTATGCTAAACGTTTGGACTTTATTTTGAATTTGCGTGAAGTCAAAAATCAACAAAGCTGGCAGAGAGTATCAGGAAAAGTTTTGGTCAACTTGTTCCAAGAGCGGCCGCTTAATTATGGTGATGAGATAATCTTGACGGGAAACCTGCACCATCCTTTTGAATTTTCGCATGACAAAAAGTTTTCTTACAGGGAATATCTTAAACGGCAGGGGATTATTTATCTGCTGAGTGTTAAAAAAGATAGTCCGCTGGAGGTTATTCGTGCTCATCAAGGCAACAGGCTGTTGGCCAAACTTTATCAGTGGCGCGCCCGCGAGAGCCGATTTATTTCACAGCATTTAAGCCCAGCGCAGGCGGCACTGACGCAGGCGATGATCTTAGGTGAACGGTTAAATATTCCAGCGTCTTTAAAAGATGTTTTTGCCAAGACCGGCACAACGCATATTCTGGCGATCAGCGGACTTAATGTCGGCATTGTGGTCATGGTTTTATTTTTATTATTGCGCATGATCCCCGGTCCAGCGAATTTAATTTATGCGCTGACAATGCTTTTTATAACGTTTTATGTTCTGCTCACAGGCGCCAGCCCATCGGTGGTGCGTTCAGGGATCATGTCGATTGTCTTGTTGACGAGCTTTGTCATCGAGCGGGAAACGGACAGTGTCAACTCTTTGGCCTTTGCCGCGTTTTTGATCCTTCTTTTGGACCCGCAAAATATTTTTGATATCGGTTTCCAGCTTTCCTTTATAAGCGTTTTGTCGATTCTGCTTTTTTACCCGCTTTTGATCGCTTTGATGAAACCGTTTTTAAAGCGCCATCCGCAAAAAATTCTTAAATTCGTCATCGAATCTTTTGCGGTTTCCTTGGCGGCCACACTGGGTGTCGCAGGGTTAATTGCTTTTTATTTTAATATTGTTACGCCAGTGTCGCTTCTGGCGAATCTTATTGTTGTGCCGCTTAGCACGCTGGCCACCATATTGGGGATTGCGATGCTTCTCTGCGGCAGTTTATTGCCGTTTTTTGCGATTTGTATTACATTTGTCCTAAATTTGATGGTCTGGTTTATGACGCTTTGCCAAAAATTGCCATGGGCGTATTATTATTTTCAAGATGTAAATTCTTGGAATACGATAAGTTATTATTGCGCCGTCTGCGCTTTGTGGCTATGGTTAGATGAAAAGGATTTCTCGTCGTCAATTGACAAAGGAAGGCAACTATGATAAATTGAGCCTTCAATAAATTTGAATAACCTTCTTTAAGCTGGCTATGTTAAAAAGATTAATACTTATTTTGGCGATTTTAGGATTTTGGGCTGTTCCCAGCCATGCGTTCTGGATTTGGACGCCGCAAACTGGTAAATTTATCAATCCCAAACACACGGTCAAAGATACGCCCAAAGCTCAACTCGATTACGCTCTTGATTTTTACAAAGCTAAGGACTACAAAAGAGCCAACGAAGAGTTGCAAAAACTGCTCCAAAATTTTCCGCGTGCCCGTCAGGCCGCTGATGCCCAGTTTTATCTGGCTATGATCCAAGAGGACCAAGGGCATTTGATGGCGGCGTTTAAAAGTTATCAAGTTGTCATCGATAAATACCCCTTTAGCGAGCGGTGCACTGAAGTTATCAAGCGCCAGTACGCCATAGGGAATGCTTTTTTAGACGGCAAAGATAGGCGCAGCAAATTTGTCGAAGCTGTTTCTGGAGGAGAATATGATGTAGTCGAGGTTTTTAGGGCCGTAATCAAGAATTCCCCTTACGGAGAGTTGGCCGCGCCGTCCCAGTATAAGATCGGGCTGTATCTCTTGGAAAAACAGCTTTATCAGGAAGCCCGTGATGAATTCGAAAAGACGCGCAACGATTATCCGGACAGCCAGTGGGCCAAGGCCGCAAAATTTCAGATCGCTTTGGCTGACGCTAAACGTTCATCGAAGGCGCAATATAATCAAAAAGTCACGGGTTCTGCTTTGCAAGAGTTTCAGGATTTTGTAAAAAAATTCCCGGATGCCGAACTTTCCAAGGATGCTAAAGAACATATCAACTCTTTGCGTGAAAAAGAAGCGGAAAATAATTTTGTTATTGCCAAGTTTTATGAAAAACAAAAAAAGATTGATTCCGCCAAGTTTTATTACACGACAATTGTTAATAATTATTCGGACACTAAGTGGGCATCAAAGGCCCTTAAAGAATTGCGAGCTTTGGAAGAAAAATGAGAAAATCCTTCGTTGGGTTCATCTTGCTTGCTGCTTTAGCGATCAGTTCCTGTGGATATTCGACGCGCTCTTCTTTGCCGGCGCATATCAAAACGATTTCTGTATTGCCCTTTGTTAACAAAATTGATTTTCAATCGGGAAAACCCAATGTTTATGTCCCGCTTCTGGAAGTTAAAGCGCACGATGCGTTGGTTAACCAGTTTTTGTTCGACGGCAATTTGCGAATTGCTGAAGAAAAAGATGCTGATTTGGTTTTAAAAGGTGAGCTTATCAGCTATGAGCGAGGGGCTTTACGCTATACTGACAATAATGATGTTCAGGAATACCGTATTTCTGTCACTGTGCATTTGACAATGGTCGATCGTTTAGGCCAAGTGCTTTGGGAAGAACCCAGCTTTACCGGCGAAGCCTCTTATTTTTTGACAGGCCCCAAAGTGACATCAGAAGCCGGCGCTGTAGAAGACGCCATCGCGGACCTTGCCAAGCGTATCGTTGAGCGCACAGTCGAAGATTGGTAAACGATGACCTATCTTTTTATCGGTGAGAATTCTGCCGACCAACAATCCCAAATTGCCCAAATTAAAGCTAAGTGGGCTTCCCATCCTGAGGCTTTACAATTTGATTATCAGCTTTTGTATGGCCACAAGCTCGAGGCCAAAGAGCTTAAGAAATCTTTTCTTGCTTTGCCTGTCATTGTCAAGCAAAGGCTCATTATTATTCATCAGGCCGACAAGCTTGACGAGCATTGCAAAACAATTCTACTGGAATTTCTTTTGTCAAAACCTGCTTATGCTGTTCTTATTTTAGAGTGTCTTCTTTTGCCGGCCAAAGACGATGTTTGGGAAAAAATCCGCGCTGTGTCCCAAGTGCATGAAAGCCGCAGGAGTGTTAAAGAAAATGTTTTTGATATGACCAAAAA
>JAYRHV010000287.1:0-1507 GCA_041907165.1 Candidatus Omnitrophota bacterium
ATTAGCTATATTGGCGGGAGCCAGCGGGTATTATCCTTTTCATGGCAGGGTGATATTATATTTAACACCGATTTATTTTTTTGTTATAGCCAAGGGCATCGATTTTGTTCTAAAGCGGTATTTTAAAAATAGCCGATGGGTTTTAGTTATTGTATTGATTTTTGTTTTTGGGAAGCCTTGCTTAGATTCAGGCCGCTTTTTATTTCAAAAACGCACCAAGGTGGAAAACAGGGAGCTTTTAACTTTTTTCTCGGATAATTATAAGCAGGGTGATTCTGTTTATTTAAATCAGGGCGCCAGATATCCGTTCTATTATTACGCTTTAAGTTTAGGGTATGGACAAAAGCTTAAGAAAATGAAATATTATATGCCGTGTGATATAGAGGAGGAGCTTTTTCCATTGGGGGTTTTTATTGACTCCCCGATTAGTATTGGTAAGCAGGAGTTATCGCCGTTTGTTTATGAACATTTAAAATTTGATCAACGCGGGATGTTGAAGAAAGCATTACACCCTGCTCAGCAGATGATCCGTATGATTAACCCGATGAATGGGGGAGTGTTTTTAAAGCCTGGGCGGAGCTGGTTGTTGATTTCTTTAGACGACGAAGGGATGTTTGAGGAGGCTCAAGAGAGGTTAGAGTTAATTTTTGGACATCAAGGACGTGTTATTTCGAAGTATCAGGCTAAGGGTGTCGCTGGGTACCTTTATGAGATTTAATTAGCAAACTGTTATTTTGTAGGTTTGGCTGTCGTTTGGGCAGATGTTCTTCCTGAAGGTCAGGAAGATACTCAAATAGTGAGAAAAGAAACAAGCGTGGTTAGACGATGAGAGAAAAAGGTCAAGTGCCGATCCCTGTACATATTTGGGAGGCGTTGCATTTGTCAAAGAACTCTTTAGTAAAGGATCAACTTTAAAGGGAGAAAGTTATGTTTGGTTTTTTTGTTCGCAATTTTTTTGTCGCCGGGGCGCAAAAGTTTTTGGACCGTTTGGAGCCTAAGGTCAAGATCCATATCCCGCCGGACTTGCCGTTTCCTTCTTTGGGGATGGTCAAGCGCATGGGCGCTGTGGCCTCTAAAATTAATGGTCTTGAGAGCCAGATGGAAAAATTGACCAGCGAAGAGTTAAAGAATAAAACACAGGAATTTCGCAAGCGCTATCAAGAGGCTGTGTCGGATAAACGCAATGAACTTCACGATGCAAAGGAAGTTTTGGCCAAAGCGGTAACGCCCGAAGAACAGACCGACGCGGAAAATAATTTTAACCGGCTTAAAGAAGAACTTAAGAAAGCAAAACAGGATATTTTAAATAAAATCCTTCCCGAGGCTTTTGCCGTCGTGCGCGAAGCTTCCAAAAGGACAACCGGACTTCGCCATTATGATATTCAACTTGTCGGCGGCATGGTTTTGCATGAAGGCAATATTTCCGAGATGTCGACGGGGGAAGGGAAAACTTTAGTCTGTACGTTGCCGGCGTATTTAAACGCTTTGACTGGTCAGGGCGTGCATG
>JAYRHV010000288.1:0-2388 GCA_041907165.1 Candidatus Omnitrophota bacterium
TATCGAAAAATCTGATTTAAATTTTCCTACCCTGTATCTTATTCTTATAATATTTTTTACTAACGCCTAGCCTCCAGCGTCCAACGTCTATTATGTCAAATCTCTCTGAAACGTCCGTCCAATTTCTCAAAGGCGTTGGGCCGGCCCGTAAAAAAATCCTCGAAAATTTAGGGGTGCATAGTATTGAGGATTTGATGTATCTTTTTCCGCGCCGCTATGAAGACCGCACGCAAATGACCAAGCTTGCGCAAATTAAAATTGGAGAGCCCCAAACCGTCACAGGAAAAGTGATGAGCACCGGCGCCCGGCAAAGCTGGTTTACCCGCAAACATGTTTATGAAACCGTCATTGACGATGGGAGCGGCCGGATTTTTGCGGTGTGGTTTAACCAGCCGTATTTGGACAGTTACTTTAAGCCCGGGACAGAAGTTGTGCTCTTTGGTCAGCCCCAAGTCTATAAAAACCGCATTCAAATGGTTTCGCCGGAATACGAAATCATTGACAAAAATGATAAAAGTCTTAGCATGGGACGCATCGTCCCGATTTATCCTCTGACAAAGGGGATCTCTCAGCGCTATTTGCGCAAGATTATCGACGGGTGTTTAAAGACGCATAGCTCGCAGCTGGTTGAGTATTTGCCTGAGACGATCCGCCAGAAGCACAAGCTGTTAAATATCCGTCAAAGTTTGCTCAATATCCATTTTCCCCAAAATCAAGCTTTGCAGGAACAAGGGTTGAGGCGGATTTCGTTTGAAGAATTTTTGTTTTTTCAGTTTTCGGTGATTAAGCGGCGGATGAATATTTTGGCACAGCCGGGCGTGGCCCATGAAGTTGATCAACAGCTGTTAGCCCGATTTGAAAAAGGACTTTCTTTTTCGCTGACGAAAGCCCAACAGAGGGTCTGTGGCGAAATTTTGGCTGATATGCAGAAGAAATCGCCGATGTTAAGGCTTCTGCAGGGGGATGTCGGATGCGGCAAAACGATTGTCGCGCTGTTAGGCTCGCTGGCATCCTATGAGAACAAAACACAATCGGCTTTTATGGCTCCGACGGAGATTTTGGCGCGACAGCATTTTGAGAATATCCAAAAGCTTTTGGCTGGCAGTCCATTTCATCAAATGCGTTGCGCTCTTTTTGTCGGCAGCCTTGCGGAAAGTGAAAAAATAAAATTGCGCCGACAAATCCTCGAGGGGTCCATTGATCTTTTGATTGGGACGCATGCGCTGTTAAGTGAGGATTTGAAATTCAAGAATTTAAGCTATGTTGTTATTGATGAACAGCATAAGTTTGGCGTGCGCCAGCGCGCTGTTTTGTCCACCAAGGGTATCAACCCCGACGTTTTGGTCATGACCGCAACACCCATCCCGCGGACGTTGAGCTTGACGCTTTTTGGCGATTTAGACGTTTCGACTATTGACGAGCTGCCCCCCGGGCGGGGCAAGATTACGACGAAAATAGCCGATCAAGAACAAGCCTTAAGTGTTTATGCGTTTGTCCGTCGAGAAGTAGAAAAGGGCCGGCAGGCGTATATCATTTATCCTCTGGTTGAAGATTCGCAAACGCTGGATTTGAAAGCGGCGCAGACGAGTTTTAAACAGTTTGAAAAAAATGAATTTAAAGGCTTGGCGGTAGGCCTTGTGCACGGCCAGATGAAAAAAGATGAAGCCCAAAACGTCATGCAAAAGTTTAAAGACGGCAAGATCCAGATTCTGGTTGCCACTTCGATTTTGGAGGTTGGCGTAGATGTGCCTAACGCAACGGTCATGGTCGTCGAGCATGCACAGCGTTTTGGTTTGGCGCAGCTGCATCAATTGCGCGGACGTATCGGGCGAGGAAAAGAGGCGAGTATGTGTATTTTATTGGCTGACCCGCTAACCGAAGAATCCAAGGCACGGCTTGCGGCGATCGCTTCAACGACAGATGGGTTTAAAATCGCAGAAGCGGACTTGGCTATTCGCGGGCCGGGCCAGTATTTTGGCCGGCATCAGCATGGGTTAAATGAACTGCGTTTTGCTAATCCTCTGACGCAAGTTGATATTTTATCGCTGGCGCAAAGCGAGGCCAAACTGATCATAGGCGCAGACCCTGATTTGTCTTTGCCGCAGAACAAGATTTTTAAAACCGTTATTGAAAAGCGTTATCCCGATTATTTAAAAATGGCCAAAGCCGGTTAAAATTTGAGAAAATCTTCTAGTGAATCTTGGCGATTTGGCCGACTTGACAAAGCGAATACAATGTAATACAATTTAAACATGCACGTTTTATACAGTAAAAAGATCGCCAAAGATGTAAAGCGGCACAAAGTTCCTAAAGAAGTTTGGGTTGACTTTAAGGATGCTTTTGAAAGTTTTGCCCAAAACAGGAATTTTAGGCTCTTCGATATAAAAA
>JAYRHV010000289.1:0-1571 GCA_041907165.1 Candidatus Omnitrophota bacterium
ATACTTTTGCTGCAGGGAACGGTCGCGACCGTTCCCTACGATTGGGAATAATACAAACTTCACATCACTTGAATTATTTATTATTCGCCCGATCTTTTGGCACGAACACGCAACTGTTCGACGAGCTCGTCCTAAAAAGGACTCACTCGATTTTGTCCCTACCCTAACCAAGTGCATTCTTCGTTTGATCTTTTGGCACGAACACGCAACTGTTCGACGAGCTCGCAGGGAATACGTCTTTTGCCGATCCACGTGTTAGTCTTATTTTTGCCATGCGCATCCGAGCCGCCAGTCATGCAAAGTTTATATTTGCGCGCAAGTCCTTCATAATAAAAAATGGCCGCATCCGGGCAATTAGGATAATACACTTCAATACCACCCAAACCATCGTCGACAAAACCGGCGATAAGCTCATCACGGTTTGTCACCATAGGATGCGCCATGACAGCGACCCCCCCAGCCTGACGGATAAGAGCAATGGCCTCTTTGGGCGACTGCGTATGTTTAGGAACATACGCCGGGCACATGTCCCCGATAAATTTCTCAAACGCCTGCCATGAATTGACCGCCCACCCTTTTTCAACCAAAGCCGCCGCCAAGTGGGGACGGCCCAGCGCGTCGGTTTTAGCTTGCATTTTGATATCTTCAAACGAAAGATTATCAATGCCCTGTTTTTTCAAGTTCTCGATCATCGCCTCAATACGGGCAAAACGCGTTCTGCGAAACTCCTCTAGCTTTTGTACTAAAAGCGAATTTCCCAAATCCATAAAATATCCCAAAATATGGATGTCCTTGCCTTGGACTTGCGTTGAAAGCTCAATGCCCGCAATAACTTCAATGCCCCAATCGGCGCCAGCCGCTTGCGCGGCTTTGACTGCGGCCATCGTATCGTGATCCGTTATTGAAATGCACGAAAGCCCCGCATGGCAAGCCTCTTCAACCACCGATTCCGGCGATTGGCTTCCGTCGGAAAAAAAGGTGTGCATGTGCAGATCCGCGAAGTGGTTCACAATTTCTGTCTTAAGGAGATAACTTCGGTTTTGTGGATTTTGTCTAAAATACCGTTGACGAACTTGCTTGACTCAAGGTCACCGTATTTTTTGGCCAGCTCAACAGCTTCGTTGATGCTTACCTTTGGCGGGATGTCCTGACAATAAAAAAATTCAAAACAACTCATCCGCAAAATATTGCGGTCAATGATTGCCATGCGCTTTAACTGCCAATTCGTCGCATAAGAAGAAATTTTAGCATCGATGGAATTTAACTCCAACGAAACACCGTAAACCAAGCGCACAGCAAATTCTTTGGTTTCTTCGTCGACTTCGAGAAGATCGTCTTCTTCATCACTGATAAGGTCGGATTTCCAAAACTCGTCAACGGTCGCCTCAACAGAGCGGGCCGTTGCATCCTTTTGATAAAGAATTTTTAAAGCGCATTCTCTGGCAAAACTACGTTTTCTCATATTCGCTGATTTACAAAATGCTTGCCATCTTAACCGCGACCGCGGCCGCGTCGGCCCCTCGGTTGTCACCCTTGTGTTGTGATCGTTGATTGACCTGTTCTAGCGTATC
>JAYRHV010000290.1:0-2441 GCA_041907165.1 Candidatus Omnitrophota bacterium
GTCCGACTGGCTTTATCCGGCGTATCAGTCTAAAGAATTTGTCAAAGCGCTTAAGCTTGGCGGATTAGACGTCTCGTATGTCGAAATCAACACCAATTATGGACACGACGCTTTTCTCGTTGAAATCGAAGGCCAGTCGCATTTGGTCAAACATTTTTTAACACGGATGGAAAAAGAGCCCCAACAGGATTTTAATATTTAACTAATGCAACTGTGTATGGACCTATGCCGATTTTAAATGACCCTAAAATCCGCCTTGATTATCGCGTGATCATTGATTTGATCGAACGTGGCTCTAAAGTTCTGGATCTGGGTTGCGGCGACGGGGAATTGTTGTCTTTGCTTATCCAATACAAAGCCTGCAAGGCGACCGGTATTGAAATCGACGAAAAAGCAATTTACGCCTGCATTGCCAAAGGCTTGACTGTCTCGCACGGGGATATTGACTCAGGCTTAAGCGAGTACGCTGACAAACGCTTTGACTATGTGATTCTTAATGAAAGTTTGCAACAAATGTTAAGCCCTCAAAAAGCGATCCTTGAAGCTTTACGTGTCGGCAAAAAAGTTGTCGTCGGTATTCCGAATTTTTGCCATATTCTTGCGCGTTTTCAAATATTTTTTCGAGGCCGTGTACCTGTCACCAAAGAGTTGCCCTATCAATGGTACGATACGCCTAACTTGCGTTTCTTTTCGCTTAAAGATTTTAAAACTTTTTGCAAAGTCAACCACATCAAAATCCGCGAAGAACGCGCCATCGACACGACCAAAGAAATTCCGTTTTTTCCCAATCTCTTTGCCCATATCGGGATTTATGTTTTAGAAAAATAATCAACGAAAGACTTTTGTAAACCATATTTGGCGAGTTCCGCAGCCAAGTCGCTTACTTACCGCTTTTATTTCAGAGTAAGCGACTTGAGCGAGGACTGTTCGAGCAAAAATATGGTTTACAAAAGTCTTTCTGATATTACTTACTAACTTTTAAAATGCTTATGACTTCCGTCACAGAATGGGGGAGTAGCGGTTGCTTTACAGCCGCAAAAGACAACAGTTTGTTTTTCGGTAAATGTAACTGTCTTAGGAAAAAACCCGCTTTCGCCGTGATTGCCGTCGCAAAAGGGTTGTTTTTTCGAATGCCCGCACGAACACCACGAATAGCGTCGGGCTTCGACGTCTACAGGATAAGGATGATAGGAATTTGTTTCTGGCATGCGAATATTTTAACATTAAGTTGAAATTTGCGATAAAAACCTTTATATTTTACGGATGCAAAAAACATACGACTACTTGATCATCGGGGCAGGAATCATTGGTTTAAGTGTTGCCAAATCCCTTAAAGCCAAATTCCCTCAAGCGACCATTCTTATTCTCGACAAAGAAGATGACTGTGCTGCCCACGCTTCCGGACGCAATAGCGGCGTTTTACATGCGGGATTTTATTATACGGCTGACAGCCTTAAAGCAAAATTTACCGTCGAAGGCAGCCGTCAGATGAAGGCGTATTGCCGGTCAAAAAATATCCCGGTCAATGAGTGCGGCAAACTTGTTGTGGCACAGAACGAAACCGAATTAAACCAGCTTTATGAACTTGAGCGCCGAGGCAAGCGCAATGGCTCGAATGTTCGTATCATTTCAGAGAGCGAAGCCAGCGAAATTGAGCCCAATGTTAAAACTTTTCAAAAAGCCCTTTTTTCGCCCGACACCGCCAGCGTGGACCCTAAGGACGTTTGTTTTAATATTAAAAACGATTTAAAAAGTCTTGCTGTAGATTTTTCTTTTAATACCCGATATTTATCGCATCACAATAATACCGTTGAAACCACTGCCGGGGATTTTACAGCTGCAAAAATTATTAACTGCAGTGGACTTTATGCCGATAAAGTGGCACAGGATTTTGGCTTCGGGTATCGTTACACGATGATGCCGTTTAAAGGCCTTTATCTAAAATACACAAAGAACAAAACCGATATCAAAATAAATATTTATCCTGTCCCTAATTTAAAGAATCCTTTCTTAGGTGTCCACTATACCAAAACGGTGACAGGCGAGATCAAAATCGGCCCGACCGCAATACCCGCTTTTTGGCGCGAAAATTATCATGGCTTGTCTAAATTTAATTTTAGCGAATGCGCCTCAACGCTCTCGTATCAAACCCGTTTGTTTTTGACCAACTCCTTTAAATTCCGCGAGCTTGCCTTTGAAGAAATGCGCAAATACAACAAGACTTATTTTATAAGTCTTGCAACGGCGATGGTTCAAAAAATTGATCCAGCCGGATTTACCACATGGACCAAGCCCGGCATTCGCGCCCAACTTTTGGATAAAACCAACCTTTCGCTCGTACAAGACTTTGTTATTGAAGCTGACAAAAACAGTATTCATGTCCTCAATGCTGTTTCCCCAGCCTTTACCTGCGCTTTTCCCTTTGCCGACTATATTGTCCA
>JAYRHV010000291.1:0-5397 GCA_041907165.1 Candidatus Omnitrophota bacterium
AGCCATCGAAACCTGTTTGCCCACCTGATAAGTCGTTTTTAAAATCGGGATCCGTGAGGTGATGCCCTCAACCATACGAAACAGTCTTCGCCCGACGACATTGCTGGCAAAAAGTCCCAAAAAATAAAGAATAGCCAAGACCAACACAATCCCCAAGCCCGGGCCGTAAAGATGATACCCCGTCCACGATTCAATGCTGTCTCTGACACGCCGGTCGATCATCACATAAATAAACTTGATCGCCAAATACGAAAGAAACAGAGGAATCGAGGCCAATAAGCCGCGAAAAACAAAACGCATAAAATGCTCTAAAAGCCCGGGTTTTTTCATACACTTCCTTTGGTTAAAAAAAATTATTTCTTATTGCCGCGCAAAACTTTATTAAAACAAAACACCGTCAGTCCCAGAAGCCCGACCCACGAGACGATCAAAAAAATCCACCCAGCGCTTGTCATAAGATCTCACTTTCCTTTTGACGATGATGCCACGCCACACGGATTAAGCCCAGCATCAAAAATAAAAATATAATTATCCCTATCCGTGTCAAAAGGACATAGATCTTGTCTGTTTCTGCAACAGTTTTTAGCATAAGAATCGGACGCCAATCCTGCCAAAACCACACTCCTAAAATAACCAGCAAATACGTCGGCGTCACGTATTTGATGATGAATTTATAAATCCGCGGGACCTTGATCAGCGCTCCTTCATGCAATAAATGCCACGCTTTGTCGATGCCCAGAACCCATGCAAAAAGAATAGTTTCGATGATCGCAAAAACAATCAAAAAAAACGAGCCGCCCCAAAAATCCATTTCATCGACGACGCCATGTTTTAAAAAGAAAATCGCCGGCTGGCAAAGCACAAAAGCTGTCAAGGCAATGACCCCGACAGCTTTTTTGCGGTCAAAATTAAATTCGTCCTCTAAAAAAGCGACAAACGGCTGGGCCAAAGAAACCGAAGAGGTCAGACCGGCAAGGAATAACAAAAAAAACCAGCAAAAACTAAAAATTTCCGGCCACGGCAAATGATTGATGACCAAGGGCATTGTCACAAAACCTAAGTTAAAGATCCCGGTCTGCGATATTTCTTTGATGTCCACCGGCCCATAAAAAATAAATGCCGACGGAATAATAATGCTGCCGCCTAAAATCACCTCGGCAATTTCATTGGTCGCAACCGATGTTAGCCCCGACAAGGCCACATCATCTTTTTTGTTCAAATAACTGGCGTACGTTAAAATAACACCGATGCCGACGCTTAGTGTAAAAAATATCTGTCCGGCGGCTTCAATCCAAACTCGTCCCTTTAACAGCTGTGAAAAATCCGGGTTCCATAAAAACCCAAAACCCGAGGAGACGTTCCAGTCTAGATGCGCAGGGTTGGCTGCGCCTAAGGTCGCGACACGGACAAAAACAAAAACTCCGCAAATAAAAAGAACCGGCAAAGCAATTTTGTTAAGCTGTTCAATCCCCTGACGTATTCCAAAATAAATAACGCCGATATTAGCAAAAAACGTGAGCAAGAAAAAAATATACGCTGCTGTAATGCCCTGAAAATATTGGTTACTCTCAATGCCCTGATAACCGTGCAAAAAACTTTTTAAAGCCGTCTGCTCATTAAGGCCGGTGAGTTTTCCAGTCAGCGAAAAAAAGCTGTACCCCAAAGTCCAAGACTCAATGTACGTATAGTAAATAAAAATAATCAGCGGCCCGAGGATCCCCAAAACGCCCAAATATTTCATCCAGCGATTTTTCGGACAAATATTATGAAAAATCCCCGGCGCTGTCCCGTTGCCCCAGCCTCCGCCGTGACGGCCTAAAGTCCACTCAATCCACATCAGAGGTATTCCGATGAGCACCAGTGAAATAAAGTACGGGATCATAAACGCCCCGCCGCCGTTGGCTGCAGCCTTGGCAGGAAAACGTAAAAAATTTCCCAAGCCGATCGCCGAACCGGCAACAGCCAAAATAATCCCTAACCGCGATGACCAGCGCTCGCGTACTTTAGAAACAGAGGCTTTGGATTGAACCTCAGGCATAAATTTTTTACGAAAATTATTGTTACTCAAGGTTAAAAAAAACTGCCGCCCCAAAATAAAAAAATCAGGCGACAGCTAAGCAAACAAAACCTAAGGAAGGGCCAGCATCCATCTTGTTTGTTAAAAACAAAATGGCCAAAAGATTAATGACAGCCGCAAGACGAAGATCCGCAGGATGATTTTGATGCAACTTTTTTTACGGATTTTTTAACGGGTTTTTTTGCTGCTTTTTTAGTCGCCATGGTTTTCTCCCTATTTAATTTTTGTTATTAACAAAACACAAATTAATCTGAAATGGGTGTCGATTCCGTTGTTGATGCCCCAGTGCCCTGAAGATGGACGGATAGCTTCTTCCACGTGCGTGCGCCGACCTTGCCGTCTGCACTTAAACCATTTTGTGTCTGAAACTCCCGGATCGCTTTTTTAGTCTTAGGGCCAATATTGCCGTCGACAGCACCGCTATAAACACCGGCGTTCTTAAGCGCCTGCTGAATATCTTTGTTGGTCGGCTTTCCCTCTGTCATCGCCGGGCTTGTCAACTCTAAAGGAGATTGTTCCACGGCAGGAGCAGCCACCGTCGCGTTAAGAGGCAGCGCTGAATTATGCGCTTCAAGCGTGACCGACTGAGGCGCTAAAATCGCATTCCCCGCCAAGACTTGTTCCGGCGGCAAAGTAGGCATAGCTTCTTCTTTTTTATGACCGCAACCGCTGATAAAAATTAATGTTGTCACGACAAGAATGGAGGCTTTGAGGCTGTTCATCTTAAATCTCAACTTTCTTTTGCAAAAAAATGCAAAGATTTGCTTTAAGGTTAAAATTTATCCTAACGTGCTAAAAATTTTTGTGTCCCTGATAACGGGCTAATTCTAACGAAAATATAGCAATTGTCAACTGCTAACAGCCCTAATTGGGCTGTGGAGTTGTATTGTCGCAAAAGCTCCAATATCAACACTGCAGCCAGATGGCTGTGAAGCGTTGAATGCCGGAGCTCCTGCGACGAAAGATGCAATGTCTCAAAAAGTGCGCAGGCCATCCGGGCGAGGCCGACGGTGCGAGTTGCAAAACAAATGTTATTTTTTACTTTCTGATAGCAAAGCACCATCTTAATGCTATTATATTCAAAATCGTTTAATAAAAAACTGATAATAATTTTATGGATATCTTTTTACATTTTTTAAATTTTTTTATTCACCTTGACCAACACATGCTTGAGTTCGTCGCCCACTACGGGACGTGGACGTATTTGCTGCTTTTTGTCATCATCTTCTGCGAAACCGGCTTGGTTGTCACTCCGTTTTTGCCCGGCGATTCTCTGCTGTTTGTCGCCGGCGCACTAGCCTCGTCGGGCTCGCTGGAATTAAAATGGGTCTTGGGGCTTCTTATTGCCGCGGCTATCCTCGGCAACATGCTCAATTATAGTATTGGGCATCTTCTGGCCCAAAAGGTTATTCGCAAAGAACGACTGTCTTTTGTCAAACCAGAACACATCGAACGCACACATCAATTTTTTGAAAAGTACGGCGGCAAAGCGATTATCATTACCCGTTTTGTCCCGATTGTCCGCAGTTTCGCCCCCTTCTTGGCAGGAGCAGGAAAAATGAGTTACCGCAAATTTTTCTTTTACAACATCGCCGGGGCACTGCTGTGGGTCTTGCCGTTTGGGTTGGCCGGATATTTTTTTGGGAATATTCCTGCAGTCAAAAAACAATTTACCCTCGTTGTCTTTGCGATTATTTTTATTTCGCTGCTTCCCGTCGCTTGGGAATATTTTAAACACAAAAAAGCTTAATGCAGATTTTGGGTGAGTGTCTCAATGTCTAGTTTGGCGATGGCCAATTCATTGAGCGCGTCTAAAACCTCAACCACATCTTTAAACCGTGCGGCTTTATCTGCGCGTAAAATAACGCCAAACTCAGGATTATTTTTCTTAATCTCGCCTAGCTTTTCTTTAAGTTCTCTGCGGGTGATGAGTTTTCCGTCTAAAAATAGCAGGCCTTCATTATTGACCGTCACATACGCTTTGGTTTGATTGCCATTGTCCAAAGGCTGGGCGCTTTTAGCTTCCGGCAATTTGACTTTGAGTGTCGATTGAGACATAAGGGGCGTTGTGACCATAAAGATGACCAGCAAAACCAAAATGACGTCGGTAAAAGGCGTGATATTGATTTCCGCAACCAGCCTTGGCTTGTGGGATTTTCTAATCGTTTTTATAAACATTGAGCAAATCCATTGTTTGCGACGCACAAAGTTCCATGTCGGTAATAAAATTATCAATTGTGCGCGAAAAATAATTATACGCAATGACAGCCGGCACCGCGACCGCCAACCCCGCGGCCGTACAAATCAAGGCCTCGGCAATGCCGTTGATAACGACATTGATTCCGCCAAAACCACTAGAGGCAATATCCTCAAAAGCACGCATGATGCCTAAGACCGTCCCAAAAAGCCCGATATAAACCGCCGTGCTCCCAATTGTCCCGACGACGCTGGTGTAGCGCTCCAGCTTGCCGGTTTCAATAATGACCTCGCGCTCCATCGCATTAGAAATGACTACTTCATTATGCCCATGCAAATTTAAGCCCGTTAAGACGACGCTGGCAAAAGAGGCTTTCGTGTTTTGGCACAACTCAATAGCGCTTTTAATATTCCCTTTGGCGATGGCTTCTTTGATCTGCGCCATAAATTCCATGCGGTCCACTGTAAAACGGCTGCGGTAATACCAAATTCGCTCGACGATAATCGCCAAGGAAACGACCGAGCAAAGGATTAAGAAATACATTGTTAATCCGCCGGCGCGAAACAATTGCCATAAACTCATAAAAATTTCTCCTGTATAGATATCATTTTCAATTTTACCGATTGCGTCTGTGGCTGTTTTAACACTTTTCTTTCAAAATACAAAACAAAACTTTAAAGAAGTTGCGCTAAAGTCGAGCCTAAGCGAAAAACAATAAACCCTGCGCATATCGTCAAAAAAATATTGCCCGCTGCCGAAGCATACTGTCCGTCCTTAAGCAAATCCGACGTTTCAAGCATCACGCTCGAAAGAGTCGTGAATGCCCCGCAAAATCCTGTCATCAGAAGAATGCGGTAATTGTGTATGACCAAAAATTTTCTTTCAAAAATAACATCTAAAAACCCAATGATAAAACATCCCGCAAGGTTCACTGCCAGCGTGCCCCATGGAAAAGCTGTTCCCGTTTTATGGTACACAGCACCTGACAAAACATAACGGCACACTGTGCCCAAAACCCCGCCTAAAATAAGATAAATCCATTTTTCCATAAAATCCTTTTGCCCTCAACCAAATGTATTTGTTGATTATACTCAGGCTTTTAAAAGACACAAAAGATATCTTC
>JAYRHV010000292.1:0-7461 GCA_041907165.1 Candidatus Omnitrophota bacterium
AAACCGAGGCTCTTGGGGATGATCATAAGCCTATATATGGGTCCAGCATCACGTCGGTTGTCGGTTCATCAACTTTTTCAAACGTGACTTCGGCGATCCATGCGGAATAAGCAGATGATGTTGATTAAATATTGCCAAAACTCTAATGGTCAAACCGTTGTCGAATATTCGCTTCTTATAGGAATAGTGATTGCGGTTTTGTTGACTCTCACACCGATGGTCAAACGCAGTACGCAAGGTGTGGTTAAAATTGTCGCTGATGAAGTAGGGTATCAAAACAATGCCGAACAAAAAGCAGGCCCCGGACTTATGGCTACGCGCGTACAGACGAGGCTTGATAAACAACAGAATAGAAGAGAATTTAGCGATGCCTTCGGGCATAGTGTCAAGACGGGTTATGATGAGGTGACCATAACCGATACGGTGTCTAAATCAGATTTGGGAGCAGTTGATGAATGAGGCTTTGTAGCTTAAGGGCGCGTGGTCTTCTGTTGTTAAATACAGCTTAGAAAGATTAATGTGGCAGCGAGGTGGAGGTGAGCAAATGTTAAAGGCGCAAGGGCAAAAAGGACAGATGTCGTTAGAGTATGTGGCGGTTTTGATCATTTTAGTCGGAGCTTTGCTTGCGATGCAAAATTATTTTAAGCGCGGCATACAGGGCCGCATGAAAGCTTCGGTTGACAGCGTCGGTGAACAATACGACCCTCTGACAACCACCGGGGATATCACCCAGAGGGTTCAGGGGACAACGACGACAACGGTGACGGTGGTAGGGACTCCCGACGGCGGAAAAGAGACGATCAGGTCGGACAACTCTTCGATGACTGAAACAAAAAGCGGTTCGGTGACGGTTGTCTCTCACTAATGATTTTTATGTCAGACTTAAAAAAGAATAGAATTGTTCATAATTTTAAAGGCCAAAGCGCTGTGGAGCTGGCGATTTTTGGTTCTATTTTAATTTTTGTGATCAGTCTTATTTTTCGTCAAGGCTTAAGCGGCGGAAATTTTATGAGAGTGCAGCTGCAGGCTACCCGTTACGCGATGAGTAAATCTTTGGAAATGTCTGAGCGAGCGGTAGAAAAACCGGGCCGCAATAATGCTTCAACGATGGTCATCGAAGATCGCCTCTCGGGCGACTTTGGCAATAAATTCGGTTCGCGCGACCGCGTGCCTTTGGTGGCCAGCGGCAGCGGCACGCATTCTAATCAATTGTTCTATCCTGTCGATCAAGGCGATTGGGGCGATCGAAGCGTTTTGCCGCATTATGATGTTTGGGTCAATGGGCAAAGATTTTCTTTTTTAACGGCTGATTTTAGGAGTTACCCTTTTCCGGTGGATGGAGCAGGACTAGCCAAATGCGGCACTCCTCATCCGACAGACTCGCGATGTTGGAACCCTGATTGTTTAGGCGGCAAAGGGTGTATTTATTTGCATAAGATGGTTCAAAATTATCCGGGCAGCGGGTTTGACCCTGCCAATGTCGCAGATTTTGACGTTAATTTTGACGGGACCAATCCGACGGCCGGGATCCCAAAGGTCGGTGTTGCTGGAAGATTGCCTTTTATGTGGCAATGGCAAGATCTTCCGGCGGTCGGTGAATTGCCTACCGATCAGCCGATTGACGTGGACGGCGACTTTCAGGAAGAGGAAGTTTTAACTAGTTTTCTTGACGCGGATGGACGCACGGCAGGGGTCAATATGATCGACCGTCAAGCGGGGGACATTGATTTTACAATTGACGGCCGCAGGCCGGGAGTTCAGGTTGGTCTTTTGCCGGAAAGCCAGATGTTTTCGTTTACGAAAGAAGGGACGGTTTATCAGATTCAAGAGGGCAAGCTTTATGCGCCCAAGACAGGCCAATACATTCGCAACGTCAATATCAATGATCAGGTGGATATCGTGCAAAGAGTTTTTCAATTAAGCAATGATACCGGACGTTTTTGTAACGGTAGCAGACCCAGAACAGCTTCAGATGATCCTCCTTGGGATGGGGATCCTCCGGTCAATCCTGTTGCCGCATGCAACAGTTGTTTTACTGCGGACCATAATCAGTTAACGTGTTTTGATACTAAGTCGTTAAAACTTTATATTCGCAGTCGTATTTTAAATAAGGGCGGGCGCACGTGGTTTACGCGGACAGAACCGTAAAGAGCCTATGAGAAAAAAAAGAATAGTCTTTGTTTGTCGGGACTTTTGCGATATTTTAAAAAGGTCATGTTTTTGTTCTGGGCAGACCTTGATTGAAAGCACTTTTAGCATGATCGTGATTGTGGCGCTTTTGCTGAGCATGGTCAAAGTTTTTTTCTGGGTTGGGACAGACCTTGCCGCTCGGGCCGCGGCGCATGAACAAACATTAGTCACGGACGTTCCCGTCGGGTCTGTTGATATTAATGATAATTATCGTCAAATTCGTCCCGTATTTTATGAAGGGACACCGATGGATGCGGCGACGGTCAACAGCGAAATTTTTGGACCGGACCGGCTGCATTAAAAAAGAAAGGTTTGGCGTGCGTGTTTTGTTTCATTAACAAAATTCGAAATTCGTGGCGCAACAAAGTCTTGGCTGCCCAAACTTCCCGCCGAGGACAAGTTGCTGTCATTCTTATTGTGATTATCGCTATTGGCTTGGTCTTTTTTGCCGCTTCAATCAATTTGACCTTGGTCTCGCAAACTAAAACACTGACGATGAAAGCAGCCAGCGCCTCTGCCTCGAGCACCGCTTCCTTTATTGCCAGCTACGGCCAAAAGCAATACGTTGAGACCATGGGCCGCAGAATTCAATACTGTAAATCCTTTGGCGGCGGATTTATGGGGATATTGACTTTGATTGTTTTGATTATTATCGCTGTTGTTTTTCAACAGTATGAAGCGATTGAAGGAGTAACAATGTTTACAGCTGGTCAAGCAGGAAGCATTGCTGCCAGTGCTGCTGTCGGTGCGGTGATGGAAGCGGCATCGTTGCTTGTTAGCGCCTCGATTGATCCGGGAATAAGCAGTATGTGGAATCGCATGCAAAATGCGAATTTGACCATGACAGGGCAGGTGATGGAGCGCGGGGTGCAAACCGCTTTGCAGGCGGCTGTCACGGATCAGGGCAAATTGCCGGATCTTTATGATTTAGATGGCGACGGGGTTTTTGGTTATGCTCCCGGGGCCAATCCTAAAATAGATCTGCCGAAAGATACGATCAGCCGCTTTAGTCTTTATAATACAAAACGCTATCTGGATCTTTCCGCGCCGGACACGACACATATTAGCAACTTTCTTGCGGCCTTACATAATTTTGTTGTTGCCCCCGGAGACGGCTGGGCTTTGTTAGATCCGGTTTATTATCCGGACAATACGACACATGCCGCGAATGCTTCTGCCGGACATTCTTGTTTTTACCCCTTAGGAGATCCTCACCGGCCGGCGGAATGCGATTATTGTTGCGACAACTTTGACCCTACAGTTGATGCTGAGGGCAAAACACCGGGGATTCCCGAAGAATGCACTGCAACGATTCGGGAATCCTGCGTTAGCCGTTCGCCTTTTAGAGATTCGGGCAACGAATATCCTTTTATTTATGATTTGAGTTACGAAGATTCAACGAATAGCTTTATGTCTTTTCGCGAGCAATTAGGCCGGGACGATGAGCATCATCTGTATCACGCGAATATGAGCAATTCCAATTGGCACTCTGCGCCGGTTGCCGGTAAAGAGACATTAAGCGCTGCAGACACAGGTTTTTATCTCAAAGATACCGTAGGATTTTATGTCAATCCGCCTTTTTCTTTGGCGACTCAAGATATTTGGACTTCTTCTCTGCCGCCTTCGCCAAAGCTTTTTCCGTTTCTATATAAAATGAAAAATACGGAAGGCGATGGCTGGGGGCCGAATCTCAAGGCGCTTTCTTACGCTAATTATGAGTGTCATTGGTGCGACGCAAGATCCGGATATGGTTGTCCGGCAGACATGGCTTCGTACCCCGAAATTTCGAGATTGGCATTGACCAAAGATATTACAACGCTTCCTTATAATAAAGATGTTAAAAATTGGTGTGTCAACAAGGACAATAAAGGCGGTGTTGATGATCCTCCGGTGGTATCTGATTTAGTTGGCGGACTTTCTCCCGAACTTTATGTAGACAAAAATGTTTGCGCGATTAAACCGGACATCAGCCCTATTTCTGAATTAACAAAATATCATGGCGGCTGGAAACCCGGGGCTGACCGGTATTGCAGCCGTAGCGTAGGCGCTTTATATTCTTTGGATTGCCCCAAGCATGGCATAGCAGCCGCGCCCAGCGGTTTGCCCAATCCGCAGTGCGGAGAAACCGTGGATATCTTTGATAGTAACGGAGTAAAAACAGGAACGCTGGACGCGGGGCCTGCTAATTTGTGGCCGGACGATATTTTAGATGAAATGATTTATGACATGCCAGAACTTTTAGATTTTGAACGGTCGCTTCATCGAACAGCATCTGGCCCCGGCGGAATTAATAAGTTGGTAACAACGTTTGAAGATTGGTATGGAGTGCCAAGCGCTGGAGAAACAATGACCGGCGGTATTGCCGATTGGATAGAGCCGCCATGTCCTGATCCGTCTAGCTGCATGGGAAGTTTTACAAAATTGCAGCGGCCGGGTTTGCTTTGGATATGGCGAGAAGAGCTGCAGTGGTTAAATCAACAGATACAAAACTGGCTTGTTCCTTCGGGCAGAGCTTATGGTAGTCCGGCAACTTTTGGGCCCACAGCCGCGTGGTGCGTCCCCTCTTTGGGGGCGGGCAATGGCTCTGCGCCGCCGAAAGAAATTGAGACTTTTGATGCTAATAAGAATGGTATACAAGGTGATGTGGCGGATGTGATGGCGTGTTTAAACTGGAATGCAAACGATGTCCGCACGTATGCGTCTATCGCACTGCCTAATCCTGACCATACAGCTGTTGGCAATGCGCAAAAATTTCAACGCTGTCACGATTATTGCAGTGCGGATACGTGTACAGACTTGCCGCGTTCTTTAATGCCGGATTTTTATAATGCGTCAAAATTTAATTCTCACAAAGCAGCTAACTTTTTTGATGCCGGCAATGCCGCGGACCAAATACTTTTTAATGCGTGTCTTGCCTCAGGGACCATTAATGCATGCGCGTCCAATTGCAACAACAGTGTTCTTCCGTCGGGAAGCCCGTATAACTTGCCTTCGTTTGTCGCGCCTAACAATCCTAAAATTGCAAACATTGATCCTTTTTGTACGGCTAATCCAACTTTTAACGGAACTGGATTATGCAACCCACCATCGAGGATTTTAAATTGCGCGGATGCCGCCAGCAAAGCAACTTGCAAATGTTCATGGGCCGGCAGCTGTGCCGGGGCTGACGGAGGATGTAGTTTAGACAATACTTATACGAATGCAGTCAGTGATGCCTTGACTGTGGCCAAGGGCTCCTGTTTTGATACGAATTATAAACAAGTCATTGCAGACAGCGCCAAAGAAGCACAAGTGCAAGTTGAAAAGTTTACTAAACGTTTGAAATTTTTAAATGGCCGTTATGCCGAAGCGATGGCTTTGTCGAATGATCACGCCAATCCGCTTTTGGATGCGGCAAGTCCCGACGGGATTTTAACGGTCGCCATCGATAAGTTTACCAAATTTTTGGACAATGGGACACCTGTGGATGCGGCACATCCGCCTGATGCCCCGGCAGAAGATCTTATTCATGCGCGCCAAAATTATACTGCGAGTACTAGCGGCGATTTGCCGGCGTTTGGAATTTATGTTTGGCAGGACGCGGATCCATTTAAAACAAATCCGGCTGGCAACTTACGCTGGGGTGATACCACCGGTTATTGGCATGCCGTCAAGGCCGAGGCCCGCATTCCTCGTCGTTGTGCCGGAAATTGCATTGCCACCGAGTGGCCCAAAATTTTTAGCAAGACCAAGAAAGCTGGGTTTTTAAAAAAAGGTAAGATTTGTTATACGCTTATTAATTTGGATGGGGAGACTAAGGCGAGGGTGATTCGCTATGATCAGGATAAAGATTTGCGGGGTCTTTTGTTTCCCGGCGGGGCCAAGATTTGGGAAGCGCGTCTATCTCATCCGCAGTCCGGCACGCCTGACCCCGCGGGTATCCGCGCAACGTGCAAGGACTTGATTGATCCGGATTTGTTGGGGTGGCTCAATGATCCTAGCGATGTGCGCAGTCATTTGGGCGCCGCGTTTATGCTCAATCGAATTCCCCGATTCGGGGATCCTACGGATGCTAATTATGAAAATTGCTGGAAGGTTGTACACGAGAATTTGTTATCTCATGGGATTCAAAGCGAGGCGTGCGCGCAATATTATTTTGCCGGTGATGGGTTTAGGGTTAAATTTGTCCCTTGCGACAGGTGGTAAAAAATGTTTATCCCAAATTTTCAATTAAAACATAATGCGCGACGATTCGTCGCGCACAAAAAAGTGAATGCAAAAGCCGGGTTTAATTCTCGAAAAGGTTTTTCGGCGATTGAAATTACAGCCACTCTAATTGTGATTCTTTTGACGTTGCTTAGTTTTCGAGGATATATTCAGCGCAGCTTTACCGGGCGCTGGAAAGCTGCGGGAGACGCATTTGGCCAAAGCAAACAATATGACCCCAGCGGGTTTGGTGATACCGGGGAATCCGGTGGAACGTTGGATTGTTTTTTTGATCCAGCGACAAACCACTGGGTTAATGAGGATTTATACAAAAAAAATAAATGTGATTGTACGCTGCTTCGTGTTGACGGGGTAACGCATTTGCCCGGATATGATGATCAGTGTGTTGAATGTAAGAAAAAATGTTGGGACGATGCGCGGTGCGCGAAGTGAGATTTTAACCCGGATTTTGCATTAAAAAAATGAAATGCAAAATTTGGGATTAAGAATTTTTTAAGGAGTCGAATGGTTTTTTTATTGGTTTTGATTTTTTCGGTGACAGCGTTAATCGGATTTGCGGTTATTCCGATGGCGTATAATTTTTCTCTTTCATTTAGTCAGCAGCGGACCCAGATGATGTCTAATCGTTTGGACCGCATGATGCCTAAAGATCAAATCAAGAAAGTATTGCAGCTTTATATTTGGGCTCCTTTGGGTGCGGGGGCTGCTTTTTATTTTATGATTGAAGACCCGACGCTGCGGGTGTTTGGCGTCGGCATCGGGATTATTATGGGCTTTATGGTGCCCGGGTTTTATGCAAAGTTTTTGCTCGCGCAGAACAAGAAAAAATTTGATGATCAGCTGATCGATGCGCTGATGATCATGTCCAGTTCATTTCGCGGCGGACTTAGTCTTATTCAGGCTATGGAAGCTGTTGTGGATGAAATGCCCGACCCGATTTATCAGGAATTTTCGACAGTTTTGGGCGAAAACAAAATGGGGGTTTCGCTGGACGAAGCTTTAAACCATTTGTATAATCGTATGCCTTCGTCAGCTCTGCAACAGTTGATTACAGCGATTCTTTTG
>JAYRHV010000293.1:0-3168 GCA_041907165.1 Candidatus Omnitrophota bacterium
CCTGCAAATTATTCAAGATTCTTGGAAGTATTGCTGGAACATCAAAATGAGGATTTTGGAAAATTTAAGGCGAGTTTACTGGAATTTACGTATTTCCCGGATATGAACCATTTTAATACGGTCCTTTCCTATGATCTTTCGACGGGTGAAATTATAGTAGCCAATGGATTTTCTTGCTCCTCATCGGTAATTGAGGATGACAGACAAAGTGAAAAGATTTTATCGCCGGTGGCCAATCGTGCGAGTCGGGGCGTGGATGTTGAAGTTATAAAAAGTGGAGAATTTGTGCAGCAAGAAAAATTGAAGAGAAGATATTGGGAACGACGGGCGACGGTGGTTTGGCCGCGTAGTCGGCAAAGAAAAGAAAGAGACCCTCGTCGATATTTAGCAATGAATCGTCCGCGCGTGGCACAAGCCAACAGAGTAAGCGCAGCAAGAAATTCTCAAGAGAGTCAACGTATGGTTGAACAGACCGGTTTGCAAAATCATTTCACGCGTACAGCCAATCAAGAAACAAAAATAACCGGGCAAAGAGTTATTCCCACGGTTTTTTATTCTCCGTCAGAGTATCGTGATAAAAGCGCAGGATTAGGTTTCGCAGAAAACGTAGATATAGCTGCTAATAATAATTCAGGTACTGTTTTGTACTATCGATCTGATGATCAATTGCGCTATGCTAGCATTGCACCGCAAAATTCTAGCGCGAATCGTTCTTTGGATAGCCGCGGTCCGCAGCTAAATCATCAAGAAGAGTCCAAGGATCCCCGAAGAAGTCTTGTTATTTCTTATACAAAAGTGCAATATTCCAAATATCTCGTTATCCGGATTTGGAAATTAAGACCATTTCATTCTTTGGGCGCCAGATTGCGCGAGTGGTTAAATGCTTATAATGAAAATCTTCACCGGGCGATTTCTAGTGCATTTGGCAACGATCATTCCTCGCCAGAATTAGATTACTCGGAATTTTCTTTGCTGGTAATTATTACAATTTTTTTGGTCAATATTAAGCCGGGGTAATTTGGGGTTAAGTTCTAAAAAATTGCCGGTCAAGGAAGTTTTCGCTCATTTCAATGACCGTCGGGCGGCCGTGGGGGCAGGTGAAAGGATCACGGCATTTGAGCAGTTGTTCTTTTTGATATTCCGCCTGCGAGTGTTTAAGAGGGTCGCCGGCTCGGATTGAGGCGCGGCAAGCCCGCCTTGCTAAAGTGGCGTGGTCGGCGCGGCTGATATTGCCGCCGGCTAAAAGTTCACGCACCCCGCGTAAAGGATCACTTAAAAGGGCTGGGCAGCTGTGAATGGCAACGGTGTTTTTGTCAAACTGGGTTGAACTAAAGCCTAGTTTTTCTAATACTTCTTTTGATTCTTCCCAAACTAACATTTCGGTCATCGAAACTTTGAGCAAATCCGGTGTCAGCAGATTTTGGACTTCCACTTGGCCGCGGTCCATTTGCCTGATCAAGGCTTCAAAGACAATCCGCTCCTGTGCGGCGTGTTGGTCGACGATCAAAAGGCAGCGGTCCGCTTCAAAAAGCAAAAATTTATTGATAAAGGCCCCTAAATAATGGCTGCGGGAAAATTTATTTAAGAGATTTTGTCCGGCCGGCTGCAGGGTCGAAAATTGTTTTGCAGGCTCTTGTGGAAATGTGTACTGTTGGGTCGGTTGAGTTTGAGGGGCAATACCAAAATTTTGAGGGTCTATTTCGTTGACAGCAGAAACAGCAATGTCCGTATTTGTATTTTTTGCCAAAGCACGGCGCAACACAGCGGACTCGTCGGATAAAGCCTGTTTTTCGGTGATTTGTTTTGGCTTGCCATGCGTCATAAGCGTTTGTTCAACTAAGTGGCGCAACAGCGGCATCAGATGATGCTCGTCTTGGATTTTGACTTCGCGTTTGGTCGGATGCATATTGACATCGACGTGATTCGGCGGAATCGTCAGAAATAAACAAAAACATGGATAATGGTTGGGCGGCAGGATAAGCCGGTAAATGTCGTTAAGATGAAAACCAATCGCTTTGCTTTGCACAGGGCGGCCGTTGATAAAGATAAATTGCAAGTCCCGACGGGTGCGGCTTAGGTTGATATCGCTTAGAATCATATGCACCAAAAAATTTTGTTCTTTAAAATTTTCTTTTATTTCAAGCAAATGTTTGGGGTCGACGTTTAGAGTCTCGGCGATGCGCTCGATTTGGTTTTGTGTCGGAGCCAGATCCAGAAGGGTCCGGCCTTCATGCGTCACTAAAAAACGGCACTGCGGATAAAAAAGCGCATAAGGGACTATGGTTGAGAGGATTTGGTTAAGTTCCGTGGTATTGGTTTTAAGGAATTTTCGCCGAGCCGGGGTATTAAAAAAAAGTTCTTTGACTTGGATTTGTGTGCCCTCTGGCATAGCGACGGGTTTGCGAGAGATTTTTTCGCCGCCGCGCAGATGGATTTCCCAGCCCGAATCTTGATTTTTGGTTTTACTGCGCAGGGTGATATCGGATATCGCTGCCACACTATAGAGCGCCTCCCCGCGAAACCCCAGCGAATGGATGTTAAACAAATCGTCGGCTGTTTTGATTTTGCTCGTCGAATGGCGTTCAAAAACAGTTTCTAAATCATCCGGTTCGATCCCTGATCCGCTATCGGTTAAGTCGATGAGGACTTTGCCTGCGTCCTTAAGGTGAAGTTCGATTGATTTTGTCCCGGCATCGAGACTGTTTTCAAGTAGTTCCTTGAGGACCGATGCGGGCCGTTCAATGACTTCGCCGGCGGCGATTTTGCTTATCACTTCAGGGGGTAAAATATGGACTCGGTTCATGCGGATCCTTTTTGCAACATTTGTTTTAATTCTTGGATTTTGTTTAACGCCTCCAGTGGAGTCATTTGATTGACGTCGATATTACTGAGGATTTCTTTTAAGTTTTCTGCCAGAGGATCGACACTGTGAGCAAAAAGCGAAAGCTCATTTTCGTTTGTTGGTTTAGACGTTAAGCGTTCTTTGAGATTGCTTTGGGACTCGAGCTCATTTAATATTTTTTTAGACCGGTTGATGATCTCTTGCGGGACACCAGCTAATTTTGCGACGTAGATGCCGTAGCTGTCATCGCTTTTGCCTTTAATGATTTTGTGTAAAAAGATAATTTCGTCTTGCCATTCTTTGACAGAGACATTGTAATTGACAAC
>JAYRHV010000294.1:0-2983 GCA_041907165.1 Candidatus Omnitrophota bacterium
CTGGCGGCATCATAATCTTCCTTAATAATGGTGTAAACGCCTCGGCGAAAAGCTTCGAGATATTGGTCATAGACTTTTTGCTTCACATTTTTTTCAGCAATTTCAATGCCCTTAATCTTACCTTTATCAGCGTAGACTTTGGTGAGCAGCGCTTCTTTTAAGCTAATTTTATACCACGTCGCCAGAATAACCGAATTATAAATCTGGCGGACAGGGGCAAAATTCTTGCCTTCATTGACTTCTTTTTCGATGACAGGAAGAATGGTAGAACGAAAAATATCAGACGAGACGTTGGACGTTGGAGGCTGGACGTTGGACGTTGGTGATTGATTTTTTCCTAGTGTCGAGCGTCTAGCGTCTAGCATCTTTTCATACTCCTCCGCCAACATCACCTTCAGATGGCTCTCGCTAATAAACGCATGGCCGTCTTTTTCTAAAACCACAGCCGTTTGCGGCACAATCCAAATTCGACTAAAGAGGTTAGTGGCTTGTCGCTGGTCGCTGGAAGTTCTTTCCAACGTCCAACGTCCAGCGTCCAACGTCTCTGCCTTGTTAACCTGCTCCCAATATTTCTTTCCCAACTCTGTGTCTGGATTTGTCAGTGAGGCGGCTAATTGTTTCAAAAGATAATCCTGCTCAAGCATCTGTTTACCCATCTGAGTCTGACTAAGCAAATCGGGAATAATCCGGTCGCTTTCATTGGGAGAAAGATTGACCCACGACTTGTCTTCTGAAATCGTCAAGGCGGTAAGAAAATATTTGATCAGATTGTCCGCCTCTTGCTTAAATTTCTCGTCGGTCAAATTGTCTTCTCCGCGGTCAGCAATAAAATCAAAAGCCAGCGGATTTTCGGGATGTATGCTCAAACCTTTAAGGACAACAGGTTCAAACTTAGAACTTAACAAAACCATCTCCCCGGGTTTTGGAAGCTCAGCAATATACTGCGCCCCCGCACACGGCGCAAGTATCCCTGCGGCGAAAACCACGATGAGAACACAACCAACGATTTTACGAAACACAAAAAATTTCTTAAAATAAAGCACTTCTAACACGAGTTTATTCTCCATTAATTAAAAAAATATTCGAATATTTTAGGGATCAGATCGGAAGAAATGAAATAAAACTGCCCAAACTATACCACACAAAATGCTATGTAGCAAGTGCACCTCAATTACAAAATTCCTACCGTAAGCCGTAGCCGCTTAGGATCCAAATGATAATTTTATCGCCATAAAACAAACTTGTTAAAGCTGCCAAAATAATAAAAGGGCCATACGCGATCGCGCTATCCTTAGTACGGATTTTTTCAGCAATGCCATAAACGGCACCAAAAAACGGCGCTAAAAAAAATGTCAAAAGCGCTAATTTCCATCCCATAAAAGCGCCGATCATGGCCATCAGCTTCACATCTCCGCCGCCCATCGACTCTTTTTTAAATATCATGTCTCCGGCCAATCCCATCAAATAAATCGAACCGCCGCCAACCAAGACACCGACGACCGAAAACCCCAGAGCCTTAAAATTTATAAGCCAATTGCCCTCTTCTAAAATTAATCCATGCAACTGCGGAATAAAAAAGCTTAAGATCAACCCAGCAATCATCCCGCCGACACTTACCTCGTCAGGAATAATGCGATGTTCAAAATCAACAAATGTCGCCACAATAAAACCAGACATCATGATCCAATATGCAAACGTTACCCACGTCAATCCAAAAACTTTATAAAACACAAGAAATGTCACCGCGGTCAAAAGCTCAACAAAAAAATAACGGATCGAAAACCTTGCCTTGCAATAGCGGCACTTGCCGCCTAAAGCGATATAACTGACAAGCGGTATATTGTCAAACCACGCAATCGGTTTTTTACAGGCCACGCAATGCGAGGAAGGCTTGACGACAGATTCTTCCTTTGGCAAACGGACAATGCAAACATTAAGAAAACTGCCGATACACGCCCCTAAAAAAAAGATAAAGCTTTCCACAAATAAAATTTCACTCATTTTTCCGATCCCTTCTCTAAAACGCTGCGAACTTTATCTTTAATCTCCTCCGGCAATTCCTGACCTGCCCAATGCTGCAAAGACAGCATACCCTGATAGAACAAAAGGCCCAGCCCATTAGCCGTTTGGGCCCCTTTTTCTCGCGCCAATTTTAAGAGCATCGTCTCTTTAGGTTTATAAACCACATCATAAACAAGCATGTCCCGATGCAAAAGTTCCCCATCGACAATACACGCTTGCGGATCGCTTAACCCAACAGATGTTGTATTGATCAAAAGATCCGAAAGTTCAATATTAAGATCATCAATCGAAGAAACCACAACCACATCGGTCACATCCATATGCGCTGATAAATCATGGACAAGCGCTTTGGCTTTTTCCGGTGTGCGATTATAAATGCGGATAGACTCTGCCCGCTCGGGGATCAAACACAAAGACGCTAAAATCGCCCGCGTCGTCCCGCCAGCGCCTAAAATGGCAATCCGTTTGCCGCGGGTATTAAATTCCAATTCCACCAGATGCGCCAAAAACCCGGGCCCGTCGGTATTATAGCCAGTCAGCTTGCGGTTTTCGTCAATAACAATCGTGTTGACCGACTGGGCTTTTTTGGCAAAGGCGCTGACGCTATCCAAATATTCGATGACAATTTCCTTGTAAGGCACCGTGACATTCAGGCCAAAAATCGGGGAATTCTTCTGACGCAAATCTTTAAAAAATTGTTCGAGCTCATCTTCCTGCAATGGAAAAAGCTGATAAACAGCTTTGACTTTGAGCGCCTTAAAAGCGGCATTGTGCATCAAGGGAGACAGGCTATGCTCGACGGGAAAACCGATAATGCCGTACGTTGTGGTCGCTTTTGTCATGAATATTAACTCGTAGGGAACAGGCATGCCTGTTCCCTACAAATCGAATTATGCGGTAGCAATAACTTTATTGATCGCGTTTAAATACGCCTTAGCCGAGGCAATGACAATGTCGGTGC
>JAYRHV010000295.1:0-8158 GCA_041907165.1 Candidatus Omnitrophota bacterium
AAGTGACCTGCAGCATCGCCGACAAACGCGAAGGGACCGCCTTATAAAACCAAATATGCGTAACCGGAGCGGCCAAATCAATATGCCCCATGCGGGAACGACGGACATTGGAACGCGCGACAGTCACTCCGCAACGATCGCAGGTAATGCCGTTGAATTTTTGTCCCTTATATTTTCCGCAGTTGCACTCAAAGTCCTTGACAGGCCCAAAGATACGTTCACAAAATAGTCCGTCCTTTTCTGGCTTTAAGGTACGATAATTAAGCGTTTCTGCTTTTTTGATAGCACCGCTAGACCATGATTTAATTATTTCGGGAGAAGCAATCTTGATGGATATGCGATCCTGTTCAATGATTTCTTTTTTGGGAGTAGCCATTATTTTCTCTTCTCCTTTAATTGTTCTTTCCCAGAAACCTCGTCAACTTCTTCTTTGTCATTGGCCTTTTCAAGCTTGATATCCAGACAAAGCCCTTGCAATTCCTTGACGAGAACATTAAACGATTCTGGTACACCAGTCACAAGTTTTTGTTCACCTTTGACGATAGCCTCATAAATACGGCTGCGGCCTGTTACGTCATCACTTTTGACGGTCATCATTTCTTGTAAAGTATACGCAGCTCCGTACGCCTCAAGCGCCCAAACTTCCATTTCACCGAAACGCTGTCCGCCAAAATGCGCTTTACCGCCTAATGGCTGCTGTGTAACAAGCGAATACGGACCGATCGAGCGGGCATGAATTTTTTCGTCTACTAAGTGGTTGAGTTTAAGCATGTAAATATATCCAACGGTAATTTTTTGGTCGAATGGTTCGCCAGTAAATCCGTCGTAAACCGTTGTTTTTCCACCTTCAGGTAAATTCGCTTCTTTAAGAAGACTCCAGATTTCCTCTTCCGTGGCACCATTAAAAATTGGAGTCTCGGCATGGAACCCTAGCGCATGTGCCGCCCAGCCTAAGTGGGTTTCCAAAAGCTGACCGACGTTCATACGAGAAGGAACGCCTAGAGGATTTAGAATAATGTCCACCGGACGCCCGTCGGCTAAATAAGGCATGTCTTCTTCGGGAACGATACGCGAAACAATACCTTTGTTCCCGTGACGGCCGGCCATCTTGTCACCCTCGGAGACTTTACGCTTGGTCGCCACATAAACAACAACACGTTTTAAAACACCCGCAGGAAGTTCATCCCCACGCTTAAAACGATCAATTTCTTGGGTCTCTTCTTCAACGAGTTCGGTAATTTTTGAATTGAAAAATTCGAGCGTCTCTTTGACGTCGGAATCATCCGAATAATCGCCTAAATTAAGGGTTGCGACTTTTTTCTCACTGACCCCTAAAAGTTTGGCAAGCTTCTTTTCTTTTTCGATCTCGATAAAATCGATTTCTTGTTTGTAATACTCTTTGATTTTTTGGATAGCGTCTTTCTCTTTGTCTTTATCGCTTTTCGATTTGCGGCCGCGCTCGGTGCGTTGAAAAACCTCCGCATTGACAATAACGCCTTCAATGCCCGGCGGCAAAGTTAAAGACGTGTCCCGCACATCTGCAGCTTTTTCGCCAAAGATCGCACGCAAGAGTCGTTCTTCTGGAGAAAGCTCCTTTTCGCTCTTTGGCGTTAATTTCCCGACGAGAATGTCCCCCGCCTTGACCTCAGCGCCGATACGAACAATCCCCTCTTCAGTTAAATCATTGAGCGCTTCTTCACCGACGTTGGGGATGTCCCGCGTAATTTCTTCATTACCCAAACGGGTTTCGCGGGCTTCGACTTCAAACTTTTCGATGTGGATAGACGTAAACGCATCTTCACGCACTAATTTTTGGTTGACCAAAATAGCGTCTTCAAAATTGTAACCGCGCCACGGCATAAAGGCCACCAACACGTTTCGGCCTAAGGCCAACCGGCCATCCTTGGTTCCCACTCCGTCGGCAATAACTTGCCCTTCTTCAACTTTTTCGCCCAAATGGACAATCGGTTTTTGCATAACGCAAGTGTTCGCATTGGAACGAATAAAATTCTTCAAAGGATAAACGGTTTCCCCAATAACAATTTCACGAGCGTCAACCTTGGTGACCGTTCCGGAATTTTTTGAAATTAAAACAACCCCTGAGTCACGGGCGACTTTGCCTTCCATACCCGTTCCGACATAGGGGACTTCAGTGACCATCAGCGGAACAGCCTGACGCTGCATGTTAGAACCCATCAGCGCGCGGTTAGCATCGTCGTGTTCCAAAAACGGGATCAAACATGTCGCTACAGAAACAAGCTGCTTTGGCGAAACATCTTTATAATTAATCTGCGCAGCGCTTACTTTTGGAAAATCAGCCTTGTAACGGCAGATAATTTCTTTGCCGTCTAATGCGCCGTCTTGCGCGACGGAAGCGTTGGCTTGCGCGATATATTTGTCTTGGTCCACGTCAGCCGTCAAAAACTCGACTTTACGAGTGACCTTACCATTGTCCACTTTATAATAGGGCGTTTCGATAAACCCCAAATCATTGACACGGGCACAGGTTGTCAACGAGGAAATAAGACCAATGTTTGGACCTTCAGGCGTTTCAATCGGACATACGCGGCCATAATGCGTCGGATGAACGTCGCGCACCTCAAAACCAGCCCGTTCCCGAGATAAACCTCCCGGCCCCAAAGCGCTTAGACGGCGTTTGTGTGTCAATTCCGACAAAGGATTGACCTGATCCATAAATTGCGATAATTGGCTGCGAGCAAAAAAGTCTTGGATCTGATTTGAAAAAAGGCGGGAATTGATCAAGTGATGTGCTGTCAAATTTTCGAACGAACTCATCACAACCAGACGTTCCTTAATAGAGCGTTCCAAACGCGCCAAACCGATACGCACTTGGTTTTGCACCAATTCTCCGACGGTCTTAATACGTCTGTTTCCCAAGTGGTCAATATCATCAGTTTCGCCCACACCCGCACGCAGGCCGATAAGGTATTTAATCACAGCAGCCAAGGTCTGAATATCTAAAACACGATTGTCCATCGGGACATTGGTGCCAAGCTTACGATTAATAATGTGCCGACCGACACGGCTTAAATCATATCGCTTGGGATCAAAAAATAAACGAAAGAAAAGCGATTCCGCCACTTCGATTGTCGCAGGTTCCGTGGGGCGCATCTTACGGTAAAAATCAAGCAGCGCTTCTTCTTTGTTGGTCGTATGATCTTTTTCAATTGTGGCTTTGAGCTTGTCAAAATCATCGCCTAAAAGTTTTTGCATATCTTCAGAGGTCGTTAAACCCATAATACGCAAAATTTGAGTCGCCGGAAAATTGCGGCGGCGGTCAACATAAGCGAGCATGACATCATTTAAATCATATTTAACTTCAAACCAAGCTCCACGAGAAGGGATAATTCTTCCATAATAGATGCTTTTACCCGTCGGGTGAACTTCTTCCTCGAAAGAGACCCCCGGTGGACGCTGGATCTGGGAAACCACAACACGTTCATCTCCGTTGATGATAAATGTACCCGTATCGGTCATCAGCGGAAAATCGCCAAAATAAACTTCTTGTTCTTTAATGTCAACAGGAGTAATAAGACGAAGCTTGACCTTCAGGGGCGCCGAATACGTCATACTGCGACGCTGGCATTCAAAACTGGAATATTTTTCTTTGCCCAAATAATAGCTGATATATTCAAGCTTTATCTGGCCGTCATAACTTTCCAGAGGAAAAACCTCACGAAAAACTTCTTCAAGCCCGGTGTCGGTGCGCTTGTCCGACGCTACATCGCGCTGTAAAAAATCCTGATACGCTTTAACCTGAATATCCAAAAGCGACGGTAATTCAAAGTTGTCCTTGGCCTTAGCGAAACTTCTGAATTTTGGTTTTTTCATAGATTCCATTCACCCTGCTGTTGGGTTATGTTGGCAGATATCAAAAAGTCAAAAACTAAAAAATTCCTCGGAGTCAGAATCCCTTGCCTAATCGCAAGAACTCCTAAGGAAAATTTTTTAGTAATTTGACAAAGTTTTTTTAAAAGACACTCTACACTCAAAGACAAGATTTTTAGCACTTGATTTGGGCGTACCAAATATTTTCTCTTTACACCAAATACAGAGAAGCACAAATCAGCGGTGCCGGATAAAAGACCTTTACCAAGAAATTACTTTAACGTAACCTTGGCACCAGCCGCTTCAAGTTTCTTTTTCAAATCTTCCGCTTCTTCTTTTGTGGCACCTTCTTTGATCGTTTTAGGAGCAGCCTCAACTAAATCTTTAGCTTCCTTTAACCCTAAGTTGGTCGCGGCACGGACTTCTTTAATAACGCCGATTTTGTTAGCACCGATTTCAGATAAAACGACGTCGAAAGTTGTCTTTTCTTCAGCAGCGGGTGCGGCAGCGCCAGCACCAGCAGCGGCCATCATCATGCCAGCAGGCATCGGAGCAGCAGCTTGAATTCCTAATCTCTCTTCCAACCCTTTGACAAGGTCAGACAATTCCAGCGCTGTCAATCCCTCGATTTGCTTAGCGACATCTTCAAGCTTCGGGGAAAGCTTTACGCTCTTTTTTTCTGCAACAGTAGCTTCAGTCATTTCTAATTTCCTCCCTTTTTTTCACCGTATTGTTTCAATATAGATAATAAGTCGCGCGATTTGGCATTAAGCAACCCAGCAAAACGCGTCATCGGCGCTAACATAACTTGTAACAATTGCGCTTGCAAAACTTCTTTAGCCGGCAAATCAGACAAACGCTTCACATCGCCACTTACTAAAACCGCACCATCCAAAAGACCACCACTGATCACAACATTTTTATTTTGGTCTAAAAATTTAATCAAAGTTTTCGAAACTGATACCGCATCTGAACTGGTCCAGACAAAAGCGGTTTGGCCTTTGATCTTATCAGCCAGAGAATCATTTTTTAATTCTTTAAGAACTAATTTGGCGATGCGATTCTGCGGAACATGAACCTTAGCGCCGACTTTGCTTAAATTTTTTCGTAACGTCCCCATTTCCGACGAGGAAATAGCCGTATAGCTTAGCAGAAAAACAGCCTGATTATTCTCAATCCCGTCTTTGATCCCTTTGCGAAGACTTGCGCGAAGAACTTTACCGACTTTTTCCATTTTTGAATCCCTTCATCCTACTTGCTTCATTAGTTTACGCCCACCTCAACAACATCCAAACCCGGACCCATTGTTGTCGAGACAGAAATGGTTCGGATCAAATTTCCTTTAACCGCTGTTGGCTTGGCATGCTCAATGGCTTCCAAAAGCTGTCGGGCGTTTTCTAAAAGCTGCGTTTTATTAAAAGATCTCTTCCCGATTCCAACGTGAATTCCAGCTTGTTTGTCTGCTTTAAATTCAATACGCCCAGCCTTAAGTTCTTTAACGACTTTTTCGACATCTTGCGTGACGGTCCCGGCTTTCGGAGAAGGCATAAGACCGCGCGGACCTAAAATTTTTCCAAGCTTGCTTAAATCGCGCATCATGTCTGGTGTCGCGACAACGCAATCAAAGTCCTGAAAACCTTTAGCCACTTTTTCAATAAGATCATTGGACCCGACTAAGTCTGCACCGGCATCTTGCGCTTTTTGCGCCAATTCGCCTTTGCAGAAAACCGCAACCCGCACCTTTTTACCAATCCCGTGCGGCAAAACAACAGTGCCGCGCACAGGCTGATCAGTTTCTTTGGTGTCTAGGTTCAAGCGAAAATGCAACTCGACGGTCTCATCAAATTTGACTTTCGGAAATTTTTCAACGTGGGCGAGCGCTTCTTCGAGAGTATATTTTTTTTCGGGTTGAAAAGTTTTGACAAAACCTTTTTTACGTTTGCTAGTGTGTACCATATTAACCAACCACCTCAATGCCCATACTGCGGGCTGTTCCTTCGATAGTCATAATTGCCTTCTTGGCATCGATTGTATTTAAATCTTCCATTTTCATTTTTGCGATTTCTTCAATCTTAGCACGAGAAATTTGCCCGATTTTTTCTTTGCCGGCTTGGCCTGAAGCCTTAGCGAGATTAGCGCCCTTTTTGATGAGAACAGCGCTCGGCGGAGTTTTGATAATAAAATCAAACGATTTATCTTTGTAAACAGTAATAACTGCCGGCAACGTCAAGCCTTCTTTGCCCTTGGTCTGCTCATTAAACTGCTTGCAAAAACCCATAATGTTAACGCCATGCTGACCTAACGCAGGACCCACGGGTGGAGCAGGATTGGCCTGTCCAGCTGGAACGTATAACTTAATCTGTGCAATAACTTCTTTAGCCATTTGGTTTTTTCCTTAAATTTTTTCCACCTGCCAATATTCGAGTTCAACTAAGGTTGAACGCCCAAAAATGGAAACACTGACCTTTAACTTCCCACGGTCCGGATAAACTTCCATTACGGAACCGTTAAAATTCGCAAACGGCCCTTCCGAAATTCGTATCGCCTCACCGATATCAAAAACAATTTTAGGACTGGGCTTAGTCTCAGTGTCTTCGGTACGACGCAAAATAGAGCTAACTTCATCTTCAGAAATCGGTGTTGGCCGACGGCCGGGGCCAATAAATCCTGTAATCCCGGGTGTCGTTTTGACCAAATACCAGCTTTCTTTGGTCATTTCCATTTTAACCATAATATATCCCGGGAAAAACTTGCGGGAGGTAATCCGTTTTTTCCCGCCGCGAATTTCGGAAACCTGCTCGGTCGGAACAACAATTTCTTCGACAAATTTTTTAAGATCAGTCTTGGCCATTCGTCCTTCTAGCCCAGCCTTAGCCTTTTCTTCGGCGCCGGTCTGCGTGTGAATGACATACCACTTATGAGGACTCTGGCTTTCCATAATTATTTAATGATTATTGCGATTAATTTTGAAATAACAACATCCATTACAGCTATAAAAATTCCTAAAGCGGCTGTGCTGATCAAAACGACTTGAGTCGACTCAATAAGCTCACTGCGCGTAGACCACGAAACTTTTTTTAGCTCCACAACAACTTCAGAAAAAAATCTTGTAACCTTTCCAAACATATCACCCTCTATATTATGCAGGCCTGGTAGGATTTGAACCCACAACAATCGGCTTTGGAGGCCGCTGCTCTACCAATTGGAGCTACAGGCCTATAATCACCAGGACAGCAGTATTATTAAACATTGTCAGGGGCTACTTTTTCAACTCCCGATGCGCTGTGTGCTTGCGGCAAAACCGGCAGTATTTTTTTAACTCAATACGATCTGGATTTTGTTTCTTATCCTTCGTGCTTGAATAATTGATTCTGCGGCACTCTGTGCATTCAAACTGTATATTTTCGCGCATAAAATATTTTTACTTTCTTTCTCTAAAATATCAACTGGAAAAATCTGACTTGGCAGCAAACTAAAACTAAGCCCCCGACCGGTATTGAACCGGTGACCTCGTCCTTACCAAGGACGCGCTCTACCAACTGAGCTACAGGGGCAAGAAAATAAATCCCCATAAACTGTAGCTTTATATCTTGCTTTACCTCCACCAGAGGCGTATCCGTTTTTAAGCGGAGGCTCAAGCTGCAGGGGCGCAAATGAATATCAAGTATACTTTGCAAATTGTTTTTGTCAAGAAAATTTCTGCTTACCTATACAAAACCGCTCAAAGAACAATTCGCAAAAATCGCCGCTTGCCAACCTTTAATACACCTTCTCTGACAGTCCATTTCTCGTCGGGAATCTTTTCATTATCTATCGTTACTGCACCCTGCATGATCAATCGTCGAGCTTGACCTTTGGATTCTGAAAGCTTGCTCTTAACTAAAATATCTATAATTCCTTCATTGCTTGCAACAATTTTGTATTCAACGATATCCTCTGGGACTTCACGGCTACTAAAAATTTTTTCAAATTCAACACGCGCTTTCTTAGCTTTTTCATTGGAATACAACTGGCTGACAATTTCTTCACCCAATCGCAACTTGGCTTCTTTAGGGTGAAGTGATTTGATTTGAGCAAGATTGCAATCAGTTAAAATTTCGTAATACTTAAACATCAGCTCATCGCTAATCGACATCAGCTTACCAAAAATTTCTTCCGGCGGTTCATTGATGCCAATATAATTGCCCAAAGATTTGCTCATCTTTTTCTGGCCATCCGTGCCTTCCAATAACGGGGTCATCATAACAACCTGCGGCTTCTGTCCAAAGGCCTGCTGCAACTGGCGGCCCATCAGAAGATTAAACTTTTG
>JAYRHV010000296.1:0-2156 GCA_041907165.1 Candidatus Omnitrophota bacterium
GTTTGCACTTCATCGAAAATAAGAAGGATATCTCGCTCGTCGCAAATTTTGCGGATTTCCTTAATATATTCTTTGTCAGCGACATGGATACCGCCCTCGCCTTGTATCGGCTCAAGCATAATGGCAATCGTTTTGTCAGAAAGGGCATTTTTAAGCGCGCTCAAATCATTAAAAGGCACGTGCTTAAAACCCGGCAAAAGTGGCGCAAAGCCTTCCTGATATTTTGTTTGTCCTGTCGCGCTGACTGCGCCCATGGTCCGGCCATGAAAAGAGTTGATCATTGTGATAATTTCAAAACGATCACCCTTGCCATAGGCATGCGCAAATTTAATGGCCCCTTCGGTTGCTTCAGCGCCGCTGTTGCAAAAAAAGACTTTGCCGGCAAAAGAGTTTGAAATAATTTCCTTGGCTAGTTTTGCCTGATGCAAATGGTAAAGATTGTTGGGAACAAAAATAAGTTTTCCAATTTGATCGCGTACGGCGGACATCACCTTAGGATGACAATGCCCGACATTGTTGACTCCCCAGCCGGGGAAAAAGTCGAGATATTTTTTATTGTCAATATCAGTTAAGACCATGCCCTTGCCTTTAATAAAAACAAGCGGCACCCGGGTATAGGTTCCCAAAATATATTTTTTGTAATTGTCGAAGACTTCTTGCTTTTTCATGATTTTAATTTCCGGTCGGGTCCTGTCCCGTCTGCACCCCAATCCGTACTCGCGGCACCCATCCCCCCGTGGGGAACCCCTGCCGCTGCGTGCGGATTGGGGGCCCCGCATTCGGGCCACCCGACGCTTTAATTATTCGTCTGCTAAGATTTGTGTTCCAATACCTGTGTCCGTAAAAATTTCGAGCAACAAAGCATGGCGCAGCCGCGCATCGACAATATGCGCTTTTTTTACCCCGCCGGATAAAACCTCAGTGCAAGAGCGGACTTTGGGAATCATCCCGCCGTTGATAGTCCCATCAGCGATTAAATTTTCAACTTCTTTGACCGTTAAGGTTGAAATCAAGGACTCACGGCTTTTGCCGTCTCGTAAAACACCCGGGACATCGGTCAAAAGAACGATTTTTTCGGCCTTTAAGGAAGCCGCGATCGCCCCTGCGACTTCATCGGCATTAACATTATGGGGTTGCTGATCCAAGCTAATTCCCATCGGTGAAATAACCGTGATATGCCCCTCGCGCAAGTGTTTTTCGATTGCTTCTTTTTCGACGTCCGTAATTGTGCCGACAAAGCCTAGATCGCGTGATGCTTTCTTTTTTTCGACATAAATAATATTTTCATGGCCCTTTAGGCCGGTGACGTCACCTTTTAAAGCTTTGATTTCATCGACGATTTGTTGGTTGAGTTTTCCTAATTCTTCGCTGACAACTTGCAATGTCGCAGAGTCCGTGACACGGATCCCTTCGTGAAAAATCGCCTCCCCACCTAGCTCTTTGACCCGTTTGCTGATGTGCGGTCCGCCGCCGTGAACGATGATCGCCCGGATCCCGACATAACTTAAAAAAACAATATCTTCCAAAACATTTTTGCGAATGATCGGATCGTCGAGGATGCTGCCGCCGTATTTGATCACAAAAACTTTTCGCCGAAAGGCATGGATATAAGGAATAGCTTCGACTAAAACATTCGCTTTTTGAATGACGGATTCCATGGATTTTTAAGTGTATTTGCCGTTGATATGCACATATTCCGGGGAGAGATCCGATGTGTAAACAACCGCGCTGTGTTTTCCAAGTTTTAAATAAACATTGATATGAATATGTTTATTGACAAATGGGCTGAACGTAATTTTTATATTTTTTTCAGTTATCCCCAGCCCCAGTGCGCCAACAGCGGCAGCAACCCGTCCCCAATTGGGGTTACTTCCGTAAGCGGCGGTTTTGACAAGATTGGAATTAGCGATAGCCAAAGCAATTTTTTTAGCTTGGTGGTAATCCTTAGCGCCGGTAACTTTGATTTCGATAAACTTAGTGGCCCCTTCCCCGTCGAGAATAATCTTTTTTGCCAGATCCGTGCAAATAAAGGTCAAAGCTTCGGTAAATTTCTTAAAATCAACATTTTCAGTTTTTATCGTGGTATTTGCGGCAAAGCCATTGGCCATGACAGTGACCATATCATTGGTGCTCATGCAACCGTCAACGGTGATGCA
>JAYRHV010000297.1:0-4037 GCA_041907165.1 Candidatus Omnitrophota bacterium
AAGAAAACTTTAAACAAAACGCTTTCGTCAATTTTTTGCTTGTCCGAGGGGTAACGTTGCCATCTTTAAAATACAACAATACGACCAACTCCCTTGAAGTTTTTGAAGGTGATCTTGCAAGGGCAGTCAGTCATTATGGAAATTTTTTGCAAAGGCAGGAAAACGTAACGACTGGTTTAATCACCGGCCCTGAAGAGGGATGGCAATTCTCTGTGTTGGTCTATATTTGTTCGCAGGTTGTTCGCAATGCAGAAGCCGACATTCGCAATCTTTTAAAAGATCTAAAAAATAATTCATAGAAACTTAACCAGTGATTATTTAGGAAATCGCAATGAAGAAATTTTTCTTTGGGCTATTTTTTTCTGCAATGATTTGCGCTGCGGCAAGTGTTGGCGCATCTGCAAAAAATCAATCGGGCGAAGTACAAACGCAAAAATTTGTTTTGGACAATGGCCTGACCGTTTTGATTAGTGAAATGCCGTTAAGTTCCACAGTATCGATTTTTGGGTTAGTTAAAACTGGTTCGGCGACCGAAGGCAAATATACGGCAACTGGAATATCTCATTTTTTGGAGCACATGCTCTTTAAAGGAACAGACAAACGCGGCGTTGGACAAATTTCCAAGGAGGTTCAGTCTTTAGGTGGGGAAATCAATGCCTCGACGAGTTTTGATTATACGATTTACACGCTGACACTGCCGAAATCTGCCTTTGACCAAGGTCTTGATATTATTTCGGATATGTTGACGCATTCTAAATTTGATCCCCAACAAATTCAAAAAGAGCGTGAAGTTGTCTACGGCGAGATGAGGCTGTATAAAGACAATCCGGACAGGTATTTGAGCGAGATGGTTTTTAACACGGTTTATAAACAGCATCCGTATGGGATCCCGGTTATCGGGTATGAAGATTTATTGCGGACGCTGACCCGGGATGATTTTGTTGATTATTACAAGACACATTATACGCCCAACAATATTGTCTTGGCCATTGCGGGTAATGTGCGCGCAGAGCAAATTTTACCAAAAGTTCGGGAGATCTTTAAAGATTTTGCCCGCAAGCCTACCGTCATTCGCAACTTAGCCCCTGAACCGCCGCAAATCAACCTGCGTTCTGCCATTGAAGAATATCCGACGGATTTGACCCGTATTTCGATGGCGTATAGTGGGGTCAGTTTGCGTGATCCGGATCTGTATGCGATGGATGTTCTGGCCATGATTTTAGGGCAAGGGGAGAGTTCTCGGTTATTTAAGGAAGTTTTTTTAAATAAAAAACTCGTGCGCTCTATCGTATCGACAAATTTTACGCCGATGGATCGGGGCATTTTTGAAATTCAAATGTTATTAGACCAGACGCATAGTGATGCGGCCATCGAGTCTGTTAAAGAACAAATTGCTCTGATAGCACAAAACGGGGTGCAGCCTTTTGAGCTTGATAAGATTAAACACCAAGTTATTTCTCAACATATTTTTAGCCGTTTGACCTCTGATGGGGTTGCTGATACTACCGCTTGTGATGAAGCTTTTATTGGGGATTACGATTTTTCAAAGAAATATATTGAGGCGGTTAAAAGAATCACTTCTGATGATATTAAGACTGTTGCAAAAAAGTATTTTATCGACGACAAACTGTCGCTTGTTATTTTAAATCCAAAGAAGCAAAAACAGCTTGCGACCGAAAAGCCATCCGTTAACCCGTCAGTTGAAATTAAGAAGATTGTTCTTGATAATGGTTTGACCGTTCTTTTGCGCGAAAACCATTCAGCGCCGATTGTCTCGATTAATTTGGTTGTCAACGGCGGAACAGCGCAGGAAAATGTGGATAATAACGGGGTTTCTCACCTGACAGCGCAGCTTCTTACCGCCGGGACAAAATCGCGCAGTCAAGAGGATATCGCCCAAAGTGTGGAATCCCGCGGGGCTAGCTTAAACTCGTTTTCGGGGCGTAATAGTTTTGGCTTAATGTTTAATCTGCTGTCGGAAGATACAAATTTTGGTATTGATTTGCTGGCGGATATTATTAAAAATTCAACTTTCCCTGAGCAAGAAATTGCGCGTCAAAAGCAAGATCTGATGACGGCCTTGATAAGTCAAGATGACAATATCAGAGTCGTTGCTTCAAGGCATTTGCGTGAATTGTTATTTTTAACGCATCCTTTTCGACTTGACAGTCTGGGGACACGGGCATCTGTCGAGAAAATAAGTCGAAAGGATGTTGAGGATTTTTATAAAAAGTATGTTGTGCCCAACAATATGGTGCTTTCTGTATTTGGGGATATTGACAGTGTCGGGATTTTGGAATCTTTAAAGAATAATTTTGGTAATTTAAAGAAGACGGATGTTCGTATTTTGAGCTTTAAAGAAAACCCGCCTGCGCAAAAGCGTGAAAAAATAATTGAGCTTAATAAAAATCAGGCTATGGTTTTGATTGGGTTTCAGGGTGTTGATGCGAAGAGTAAAGACCGTTATGCGACGGAGGTCTTAAGTTCAATTTTGGGATCTGCTTTTAGCGGGCGGATTTTTACGACGATCCGAGATGAGTTTGGTCAAGCATATACTTTAGGTGGCGGGTTTACGCCCAGCCGAGATATAGGGATGATATCGTTTTTTGTACAAACGACCAATGAAAGTGTCGAAAAAGTCCGAGGCGTTCTGACTAAGCTTATTGGGGAGATTCAAAAGACCCCAGTCGGCACACAGGAGTTGGCGGACATGAAAACATATTTGAAAGGGTCATTTGCGATGAATTTGCAAACAGATTCGTCGTTGGGTTTTATTTGCGCCCTAGATGAATTAAATGGAAATGGGTATAATTATTATCAGTCCTACGACCGTCAAATTGATGCTGTGACAGCCGACGATGTCAAGCGTTTAGCTAATCAATATTTGGATTTTAACAAGGCGGCCGTTGTGATTGCGCGCCCAAGTCAGGAGGCGCTCAAAACCCCTGTGGTCAAGCCTGCTGTTAATAAGCAGGCTGGCCCGTCGGATATCCATTGAGAGAAAGAAGGACATTATGGAATATCGAAAACAAATTGAATTAGAGAACAGACTTGTAGAGCGGCTTTATGGCAAAATACGTCTCTTGCAGGAATATTCAGAACGTGAATCCATCGTTGATGCGCAACTTACATCTCTTTTACAAGAAGATGATGGGCAGCATTTTAAAAGAGAGATGGAAGAGTTGTCCGCGCCTGAAGTTAAACAAAAGTTTGTAAAAGAATTTCTTTCTTACGGCGTTATTCACCCTTTGATGTCGGATTTTGAAGTTGAGGATATCATCATCAATGCAATTAAACCGATTTATATACATCATTCGCAAAAAGGATTGGTGCCCAGCGGAGCGTGTTTTCAGACCCGCGAGGAGTTGGATCTTTTTGTCCGTAAATTGGTGCTTTTTGCAGGACGTAGAATTGTTGATAATCTGATGAATATCGAACTTCCCAACCTCGAAGGACGGGTAAATATTATCTCATCTCCGTTTGGTCCGCAGTTAACCATTACCAAAGCGAAGCTTGATCCGTTGAGTGTTTTTGACCTGATTTCGGCAGGATCCTTCACCTATGAGGTCGCCGCACAATTGTGGCTGTATTTGGAAGGCATGTCGATTCGTCCGGCGAACATGATCATTGCCGGCGGGCCCGGGGTCGGCAAGACCACACTCTTAAATGCGCTGTTTAGCTTTATTCCCGAGAATGATCGTATTGTTGTTATTGAAGATACATTGGAACTCAACACAGATTTTGAAGATAGCTGCTCGAGATTAGAAAGCGGGGAAGAATTTTCGTTGGCGGATCTTGTAAAAAACTCATTGCGTATGCGGCCTGAGAGGATCATCGTCGGTGAGGTGCGCGGGGCTGAGGCGCGTGACATGATAACTGCAGCGAATATCGGAAAGTATTGTATCGGGACAATTCATGCCTTAACTTCGCGGGAGGCGATATTGCGTTTGCAAAACGAGCCGATGAATATTCCTGAAGAGCTTGTGAGGCTTATCGATGTTTTTATTGTTTTAAAACGTTATCACGTCGGAGATCGT
>JAYRHV010000298.1:0-2662 GCA_041907165.1 Candidatus Omnitrophota bacterium
AAAAGAATCTCATTAAATCGATCGATGAAGTTGCAAAAAATCTTTCTTTGATCCGCAAGGCGATCAGTACCGACGACCAAAAAACTCTCCTTAACGTGTTTAAAAATGCAAAAGCCAAACGTGACAGCCTCAGTTAAGACAAACATCATGACGATCGCCATTGATGGGCCGGCTGGCGCTGGAAAAAGCACCGTCGCTAAAATATTGGCCAAAGCTCTTGGCATTTCGTATCTGGACACGGGGGCGATGTATCGTGCGTTGACGCTCAAGGCGCTTGAAAAGAAAGTAAATCTGGAAAACGGTGAAGCTTTAGCCGATCTTGCGAAAGAAACCAAAATTGAATTAAAGCCTTCTGCCGCGGGATTAAATATTTTTTTAGACGGGCAAGACGTCAGCCAGGAAATCCGCACTGTTGAAGTGACCAATAATACTTTTTATATTGCCCGCGCCCCGGAGGTTCGGGAGATTATGGTCAGCTTGCAAAGAGAGTTAGGAAAAAAGCAAAGCGTTGTGGCTGAAGGCAGGGACATTGGGACGGTCGTTTTTCCCCATGCGACCAAGAAGTTTTATTTAGACGCTGATTTTAACGAACGGGCCCGTCGGCGTATTAAAGAACTGCAAGATAAGGGCAAGGTGGTTGACGAACAACAGTTACAAAAAGAGTTGGGTGAACGGGACCAAAAAGATTTTAGCCGTAAAGTCGGGCCTTTAAAGAAAGCGGATGATGCTATTGTCATTGACTCGACAGGGCTAACCGCCGAACAGACGGCCGAGAAGATTTTAGGATATCTTAAATAACAAAATTATGGACCAATCGTTAATCAGAAATTTTTCTATCATCGCGCATATCGATCACGGTAAATCGACGCTTGCTGATCGCTTGCTTTTGTTTACGGGCGCAATCGATGAACGTAAATTCAAGAACCAATTGCTCGACGATATGGATATCGAGCGCGAACGGGGGATCACAATCAAGGCCTCTGCCGTGCGCATCGAATATAAGGCCAAAGACGGCAAGACCTATATTTTTAATTTGATCGATACACCCGGCCACGTTGATTTTTCGTATGAGGTCGAAAAATCCCTGCGGGCCTGTGAAGGGGCGCTTTTGGTTGTCGACGCTTCTCAAGGAGTTGAGTCCCAGACGGTCGCCAATTATTATTTGGCTATCGATAATAATTTAGAAATTTTGCCTGTTGTTAATAAAATCGACATCGTCAATATCGATATTAATCATGCTAAAAATGAAATGATCGAAGCTTTAGGGTTTAAAGAGCCAGACATTCAATTTATTTCGGCCAAGGCGGGGATTGGGATCGATAAATTATTTGAAAAGATTGTTGAATATATTCCGCCACCGGAAGGCGATGAAAGCAAGCCTCTGCAGGCATTTATTTTTGACATGAAGTATGACATTTATAAAGGCATTATTATTTATGTGCGCGTCGTTAACGGATCGCTGAAGCCCGGCGTGCGGATCAAAATGATGCATACAGGCAAGGAATTTAATATCGAAGAGGTCGGCGTCTTTCATCCCGAACCGGTTAAAGTCAAAGGTTTGTCGACGGGTGAAGTCGGATATATTACTTGTAGCATTCATGAGCCGCGGGAAGTGCAGATTGGGGACACTGTTACCGAGGTCGCTAATCCCGCCTCTGAGCCTTTACCCGGTTATCGCCAGCTTAACCCGCTTGTTTTTTGCGGAGTCTATCCGGTTAACTCCAAAGATTTTATGGCCCTGAGGGAGGCGATTGAAAAGTTGCGGCTCAATGATCCGAGCTTTGTTTATGAATTAGAAAGTTCATTGTCGTTTGGGCATGGTTTTCGGTGTGGGTTTTTGGGGCTGCTGCATATGGAAGTTGTGCAAGAACGACTGCAGCGCGAGTACGATTTAAACCTTATTCTAACAACCCCCAACGTCCAGTACCGATGCATTCCTAAAAATGGCGAACCGTTTTTTATAGAAAACCCCGCCCAGCTGCCGGAATCCTCCGAGCAATATAAACTTGAAGAACCAGTTTTAGAGGTGGCGATTTTAACTCCGGTTGTCTCCATGGACCAAGTGATGGAGTTGGCCAAACGCAAACGCGGTAACTTTGTTAAAAGTGAATTTGTGTCGGACCGTATGCGCGTTATTTTTGATATTCCCCTCTCGGAGGTCATTGTCGATTTTAATGATTTGATCAAGTCGGTCACCCGCGGGTATGGGTCGATTGATTATAAATTCAAAGGGTTTTATCCTGCACAGATTGCTAAACTTGACATTATGATAAATGATAAAATCTGCGATGCGTTTTCGTGTTTGGTTAGCAAAGATCGTGCGTATGAAAAAGGCTCGGCGCTGGTCGGAAAATTAAAGGATTTGATTCCCCAACAGCTTTTTGAAGTGCGTGTTCAGGCGGTGTCCGACGGAAGGATTATTTCAGGGGCTAAAGTCAAGGCGGCGGGAAAAAATGTGACGGCCAAGTGTTATGGCGGGGATATTTCTCGCAAACGCAAGCTTTGGGAAAAACAAAAAGAGGGAAAAAAGAAACTCAAGCAAATCGGGAATGTGGAGGTCCCTCAGGAAGCCTTTTTGGCCGCCCTAAAAATTTAATGATGAGCTCAATTCAAGAAACAACACAAATTCGAAAAATAAAGATCAAGTCTCAGACCCGCGAAT
>JAYRHV010000299.1:0-1613 GCA_041907165.1 Candidatus Omnitrophota bacterium
AATATTTCTTTTTTATCCGCAACAATTTTAAACGTTCTTCACTTAAATCAACGATATAACTTTGTTGGCCTAAGCCGCCCTCTGCGGCATGGACTTTCATCCCCAAAAAAGGGATAATGACGACGGGAAACTCCAAGCCCTTGGCCTTGTGGGTAGTTAGGATCTTAATCGCATCGCTATGGACCACATTGACAAAAAGCTCATCATTTTCCAGAAACTCAAAATGTTCTAAAAAGGAATTTAAGTCACTAAACTCCTCTTCCTTTTCTTTGACCAGCTCCAAAAAACGCAAGAAAAACCCATGCTCATCGGGAAAATTCGCATAAACTTCAAAGCGGCGAAACAGACTTGTGCTTAATTCATAAAGAGGAAAAAGGCCGACGTTCTTAAAGAAATCATCGAAAAATTTTTCCCAGATATGCGCATAATGCTCACGAAAAACGCGATAAAGATAAAGATCTTTCTTCTGTTGTGCTAGACCGACCGAAGACGCAATGTCTGAGGAAGTGCCGAGGCCTCCCGGCCGAGGCCGCTGTTGAAACAAAAAGCTGTGGATTTCTTCTTTTGATAAACCCGAAACTTTTTGAAAAATTTCTCCCGCTAAAAATTGGGCAAAACTGAAATTGTCGACCGGCGAATCCAAGAATTTGAAAAAAGAAATGACCTCTAAAATCAACGGATTTTCTTTGATATTAAGTGTGCGTTCAGACTCGACAAAAATCCCCTCGTGCATAAGCCATCCGGTCAACAGCTCAACTTCCGTGTTGCTGCGTGTTAAGAGGGCAATATCACTGAAACGAAACCGCTGCGTTAATTTTGAAATAAGCGCAAGCAGACGCAGACGTATCTCTTTGGTGCTTTCTTGCTTGTCATTTAACTCTACATATTCTATTTTGACATATCCTCCGTCGTGACTTAAGGGGACTTTTTGCCGCACAGAATGAAAAATATTTTCGACTTCATTAATATCCGCAGCACTTAAAACAGCTGCTTCATTTTTTTGTTCTTGCAATTGAAAAATAAAACGCTTTAAATTTTCTGGCGCAAAAATTTGATTATTAAAATCGACAATCGCTTTTTGGCTGCGGTAATTGGTTTGCAGCATTTCGACACAGACATTAAATGCGGCAAAACGTTTCTTTATTTCATCAAAAAGTTTGGCCTCCCCGCCGCGAAACCCATAAATCGCCTGTTTTTTGTCGCCGACATAAAACAAAGTGCCGCCCGTCGACAACGCCTCTTCGACCATAAGTTCCAGATTCTGCCACTGCAGACGGCTGGTATCTTGGAATTCATCGAGCAAATAATGGCGAAAACGATTGGCCAAACGATAGTAGAGCTCCTCGACGCTCACTTTGCCTTCGTCAAAAAGTGCAGCCGCCCGTCGGTTAAGCTCCGGCAAAAACAGCACATCATCTTTGGCCGCCTGTCTATGAAAATCACGATTGATATGATTAAAAACCTGCACATAAGGGTCAAATAACCCATAGGCTTCCACTTCACTTAATTCACATAACCGTTTTTGAATTTTTTCCCACAACCGGTCGACCTGCGTTGGGACGACAACTCCTTTGGTGACAGGAATATTTTCCCAGCTTAAATATTCACTGACG
>JAYRHV010000300.1:0-1923 GCA_041907165.1 Candidatus Omnitrophota bacterium
GAGTCTGTTAACGCACTATAATGGCCCGAACTGCTTAACTTAATAGGCACAGCCAATCCAGCGGCATTAAAAGTTACCGGCACAAACAAAGTTAAATTCGGATCTTTGCGGATTGGTAAAGCAAGTTTGATATATCCAGATTTTTTTAACACTCCGCATTTTTTATAAAGAAACGGTAAAAGATAATAGACAGCGCATACCAGTGTCGAGACAGGATTGCCCGGCAGGCCAAAGACAACTTTGCCATTGTGGGATTTGCCAAACAAAAGCGGTTTGCCCGGTTTTTGGCTGACTTTATGAAACAGCGCTTTGATTTTAAGATCGTTTAAAACTTGAGGTATAAAATCAAACTTGCCCATCGAAACGCCCCCGCTTAAGATCACGACGTCAAATTCTTTAAGGATACCAGCTAAATTCTTTTTTATCTGCAAAAAATTATCATTAAAATGAAACTTTTTAACGTCGCTAAAGCCGTGCGAACAGAGCAAAGCTTCGAGGGCATACGCATTTGACCGGCGGGCTTGATGTGGCTGGGGGTTTTGGTCGACCGGGACTAATTCATCGCCGGTTCCGATCAAAGCGATTTTAGGTGAAAAAATTTTAAGCTCTTTTTTCCCAACAGATGCAGCAACGGCGATATGGGTACTTTTTAATATTGTACCGGGCGTTAAAAGTAATTTATTCTTTTTGTATTCACTGCCCTGTTTACGGATAAATTGTCCGCGCAAGATCTTTAAATGCGGCTTGATTAATGCAGCGCCATCTACAATTTGAACATATTCAGCAGGCACAACGCAGTCACAATTTTTAGGGACGAGCGCGCCGGTCATGATTTCAAAACAGTCACCGGGACTTACTAATACTTTAGACGGAATACCTGCTTTTTGTACACCCTTTATCAAAAATGTTCGGCATCCTTTTTGCCAAGAACGATAGGATATTGCAATCCCATCCATTGCACTTTTGTCGGCGCAAGGCTGATCAGAATCTGCAAAAATATTTTCAGCAAGAATCTTCCCTACAGAATTACTGATGGCGCTGCGATCGATTTTTGCCAAAAAAGCATTTTTGAGAATAATCTGCTTTGCTCTTGGTGCACATATTAAATTCATGGTGGGCATTATATCCTACGAAACAAAAAGCTCAAATTCCTTTTAAATATGCTATTATACGAAAAAAATTTTTCATTAAAAAAGGAGTACCTATGTCAATTATCAAAGAATTTCAAAAATTTGCCGTTCAAGGCAATGCGGTGGACATGGCGGTTGGTATTGTGATCGGAGCGGCGTTCGGTGGGGTTGTTAATTCTCTGGTCAATGATGTTTTTATGCCGCCTTTGGGTTTTATTATCGGCGGGGTTGATTTTGCCAACCTTGAGATCGTTCTCAAACAAGCCGTTGGGGCAGCACCAGCAGTTACGATTAAATACGGCTTATTTATCAATAAAATCATTAATTTTATGGTCGTCGCTTTTTGTATGTTTATCGTCGTTAAGACGATGAATCATTTAAAGCAAACTGTTGAAGCAAAGGCTAAGAATAAACAAGCGCTTTGAGATACTTTTAAACGGGCATTCCTTTTTTGCCTAAAAGAATCACACTGACGCCAAGAAATAAAACTTCAAAACCGACATAAACAGCAAGATTGGTCGCAATCCCCGACGTAAATCCATACGAATGCAAGCCGATACTTAAAAGGTTAACGCCAAACCACGCCCACATAACGACAATAAGTCCCATGGCAGCGCCAACGGCAACGCCCAAAGGATGAATCATCCCTCCAGCCTTGGCATGAAAAACAATCGCCGTCCAAAGAACAATTAAAAGCGCCCCATTTTCTTTAGGGTCCCATCCCCAAAACCGTCCCCACGATTGGTCAGCCCAAATCCCGCCTAACATCGTCCCTAAAAACGCCATCGTCAGC
>JAYRHV010000301.1:0-7637 GCA_041907165.1 Candidatus Omnitrophota bacterium
AGTCAAATGACTTAGAGTGGCGACTACTGTCATTGCGGGGAGCGAGAGCGACGAAGCAATCCTATTAAAATGAGATTGCCACGCCCCTTCGGGGCTCGCAATGACACAAAATTTTTAACTGACCTCAGTCTATTGGCAAGCTTCGTTCCTGCTAATTCCCTTAGTCAGAACAACTTAAGTTGACGGCCTCGTCCCACGCCGATCCTCGTCCCTGCTAATTCTCTCGCCAGATGCTCGAGAATTAATGCGCAGGGACTTCGGCTTGCCTTCTATTGGCAAATTTTCGTCCCTGCTGATTCCCTCGTCAGATACTCGGGAATCAATGCGCAGGGATTTCGGCCTGCCTTCTACTGGCAGGCCTCACAATCTTCCTTAGGTTCGACGCTTAACGAAGGCGTTGCGGCTTTGAGGGCTTGTGTTACTTCTGCCACAGAGGCATTTGCAACAGGGATTTCCCCGACTTTGCCCTGTTCATCACGCTCGCGTTTGCCGACAATATTTCCGCTATATTTCGCATTGGTAATGTCCAGCGTGCTTTTTTCAATTCTTGTCGCACCCATGGACCGTAAATAATACGTTGTCTTAAGCCCTTTTTCCCACGCGAACATATACATATCGCTGACCTTCTGTCCGTTGGGTTTGGCTTGGTAAAGGTTTAGCGACTGACCCATGTCGATCCACTTTTGCCGGCGGCTGGCCGCTTCAATCACCCATTCGTATTCGACTTCAAAAGCGGTGGCGTATTTTTGTTTTAATTCGACAGGGATTCGTTCGATCTCTTGGATGCTGCCGTCAAAGTACTTAAGATCGTCGATCATTTCTTTGTCCCAAAGGCTGATCTTTTTTAGATCGTCAACGAGAAATTCGTTGACGACGGTAAATTCGCCGGAAAGGTTGCTTTTAACAAAGATGTTTTTGTAAAGCGGTTCCACCGAAGAGGTGACCCCGATGATGTTAGCGATGGTTGCCGTCGGAGCAATAGCCATAGTATTGCTGTTGCGCATACCAAACTTTTTAACGGCATCGCGAAGCGTCTGCCAGTCCATGCGGCTCGTGCGGTCAACTTTAAGAAAACCGCCGCGCTCTTTTTCTAAAAGATCCAGCGTATCTAAAGGAAACAAGCCTCGGTCCCATTTGGAACCTTTATAAGAAGAATATTGTCCGCGTTCCTTGGCCAGTTCCATGGAACCGAGAATCGCATAATAGGATATCGCTTCCATGCTTACATCGCTAAATTCAACTGCTTTAACAGAGGCGTAACTTAAATTTTGTATCCACAGGGCATCTTGAAAACCCATGATCCCCATCCCGATAGGGCGATGGCGCTGGTTTGCGGTCTTGGCTTCAACTGTCGGATAATAGTTAATGTCAATGACATTGTCCAGCATCCGCACGGCGGTTGCGATTGTTTCTTTAAGTTTGGGTAAATCAAGACCTTTTTCGGTTGTATGCGCGGCAAGATTAATTGAACCTAGGTTGCAAACTGCGGTTTCTTCTTTAGACGTATTTAAAAGAATTTCTGTGCAGAGATTTGAGCTGTGCACAACACCGACGTGATCTTGGGGAGAGCGGATATTCGACGGATCTTTCCATGTCATCCATGGATGTCCGGTTTCAAAAAGCATGTTTAACATTTTTCGCCACAGGGTAATGGCGGGCATTTCTTTGTAAAGTTTTATCTGGCCGCTTCGCCCCATCCGTTCATATTCCTGATATCGTTTCTCAAAAGCACTGCCGCAAAGATGGTGTAAATCCGGCGTTTCGCTGGGGCTAAATAAAGACCAGTTGGCATTGGCCTTGACTCTTTTCATAAAAAGATCCGGAATCCAATTGGCCGTGTGCATATCGTGTGTCCGACGACGGTCATCCCCGGTATTTTTGCGCAGTTCTAAAAATTCCTCAATGTCATGATGCCAAATTTCAAGATACGCGCACATCGCCCCTTGGCGTTTGCCGCCTTGATTGACCGCAATCGCGGTATCGTTGGCGACTTTAAGAAATGGAATGACCCCTTGGCTTTTGCCGTTGGTGCCTTTGATGCGCGCGCCCATGGAACGGACATTGGTCCAATCATTGCCCAGCCCGCCGCTCCATTTGGAAAGCATCGCATCATCCTGAATGCATTTGAAAATATGGTGCAGATCATCTTCAACGGTCGTCAAAAAGCACGATGACAATTGCGCATGCAATGTCCCGGAATTAAACAAAGTCGGTGTAGAAGAAATAAAACGAAAGCTCGATAAAATATTATAAAATTCCACCGCGCGTTGGTTCTTTTGGTCCCCTTCAGATTGCGCCAAACCCATCGCAACACGCATCCAAAAGATTTGCGGCAATTCCAAACGTTGTCCGTCGCTGTGAATAAAGTAGCGGTCATAAAGTGTTTGTAACCCCATATATTTGAAGAGAAAATCTCGTTTCGGTTCAAGGGCATTGCCCAAAACGGTAAGGTCAAATTCTAACAGTTTGGGACTTAACAGCTCTAGGTCAACGGCTTTTTGAATAAATTTCTTAAAATAAGCCGGATATTCTGTTTTAATTTTTTCGAAACTTAACTCTTTTTCTAAAGTTTCGCGATAAATTTTGAGCAATAAAAGCCGCGCGGCGGCATAGGCATAATTCGGTTCCACCTCCAGAAAAGACTTGGCCGCCATAATATTGGCAATCGTCATTTTCTCGTCGGTAATACCGTTATAATAATTTTTGACCGCTTCAAAAAGGATTTTGTTTGTCGAAACGTTTTCTAAACCTTGACAGCAGGTATCGATGGTAAAACGGCATTCATCAATATTAAACGGGCGCTCTTTGCCGTCCACACCTTTGACATTGATTTTTTTGACCCACTCGAATGTGACGCCTAAATCGCCTAATTTATCCTGACGGGCCTTGGCGCGTTCTTCGCGGTAAAGGATGTAGCGTTTGGCAACATCGTGAAGATCAAATTTCATCAATGCTTTTTCGACTAAATCTTGGATTTCTTCAATATGAAGCGCTTTGCCTGCTGGCCATTGGCGGTGGATTTCGCGGACCACTTCGGCGGCAATTTCGCGGGATTGTTTTAAAAGTGCTCCCGTCAAATGGCTGTTGTGGTGCGCCGCCAAAGCCTTGGAAACAGCGGCGGCGATCTTTTCTGGTTTAAAGGAAACACTGCGCCCGTCGCGCTTGATCGTGGAATAAATATCTAAACTCGCCCTTTTTGCGGCGCGTTCTTTTCGGTAATTGGAATAAATTTCGGCCACATCTTTATAGCCGTTTTCATAAAGCTGTCGAATCGCATCGTCTTGGATTTCTTCGACACTGACGAATTCGCGGGCATTAAATTTTTCTTTCAGGACAGAAAAAACGCTCTGGCTGACTTTTTCGACATCTTCGATGACAATTTTAGGAAGCTCGGCTTCCCGCGGCAGATGATGATATTGTTTAAAAGCATTCTCGATCGCATTGGTGATACGGTCGGGATTAAATGCAACGAATTGTCCGCTGCGCTTCTGGACCCTTCGATTTAAGCTGATGAGCGTTTCTTTAGACATAGGACTAAACCTCCTTATTAAAACCACAGAGCGATGTTTATAAAATATTTTTCAAATTTTAGAGACAAAAAATCCTTGTTGAGTAAAGTAAAATCATTAGGTTTTTAGGTTGATAAACAAACGATGTGTTAAAAACGTTTTCATGAGGAGAGCAGTACAATATATCGAAATATTCTTAAATACAACCACTAGATATAGTATAGCTAGACAAAAAGTTTGTCAACGATTTTTTGAAAAAAAACGTCTAAATTTTGCCCAATTTTACTTTGCGGCAACGTAATTTTTGTTGACGGCATTCCAATCGATAACATTCCAAAACGCCGCGATATAATCCGGCCGGCGGTTTTGATAATTAAGGTAATAGGCATGCTCCCAAACGTCCAGACCAAAAACGGGCTTGCCCTTAAGATCAGAAACATCCATCAGAGGGTTGTCCTGATTGGCTGTCGAACCTATCACAAGCTTGCCGCCGCTGACAACTAACCACGCCCATCCGCTGCCAAACCGTGTTGTTGCCGCTTGGGTAAATTTTTCTTTAAAACTATCAAAGCTTCCAAAATCACGGTCAATGGCCAGCGCCAACTCTCCGTTAGGCTTTCCGCCGCCTTTGGCACTTAGAATATTCCAAAACATCGCATGATTCCAATGCCCGCCCCCATTATTGCGTACAGCGCCGCGGATAGCCTCGGGAATATCGGAAATCTTGCTGATTAATTGTTCAAGGGTTTTGCTTTCTAATTCTGGTTTGCCTTCTAAGGCTTTGTTAAGATTATTAACATACGCGGCATGATGTTTTCCATGATGGATTTCCATGGTTTTAGCATCAATGTGCGGCTCGAGCGCATTTGTTGCATAAGACAGTGCAGGTAATGAAAAAGCCATGATCGTCTCCTTGGGAAGTAAAAATTTAACTTAAAGGTTTTTTAAAGCGATTAAAGCAGCTTCGTAATTCGGTTCTTGGGCCACTTCGCCGACAATTTGTTTGTATTGGACTTTTCCGCTTTGGTCGATGACAAAGACGCCGCGAGCTAAAAGTCGCAAGTTTTTGATCAAAAGGCCGTAGGCTTCCCCAAAAGCGCCATAGCGATAATCAGAGAGGGTTTGCACTTTATCGCTGCCCGTTGCCCCGCACCAGCGCTTTTGCGCAAAAGGCAGGTCCATGCTGATGGTCAGGATTTTGACACTCTCGCCAAGTTTTGAGGCTTCACTATTAAAGCGTCGGGTTTGTAAATCGCAAATCGGCGTGTCTAAAGACGGGACAACACTGATAACAAGTTTTTTACCAAAAAATGAAGAAATCTTGACTTCCGAAAGGTCATTGGCCACAAGCGTTGCCTCTGGGGCTTTTTGTCCAACAGCGACATCAGGACCCAGCAAAGTCAGCGGATTGCCTTTCATCGTGATCACATTGTTGCGTTCTAAAACACTCATTTTTTACTCCTTTTTTCGGTTTAGGCCGAAGTTGAAAACTTATTTTTCAACAAGCTTACGTATATTACAATTTTTGAAAATTTTGTCAACAGAAGAAAAAAATAATGGTTTTCATCGTCGATAACATTAAATATTATAGTAAATTTAAATTATTTTATGTTACAATTTTAACCATGTATAGTTATGAAACAACAGTCAAACTTCACCAAACGGATGGGGCTGGACGGCTTTTTTTTAGCGAACAGTTTACCATGGTCCATGACGCTTACCAACAGCTCTTAGAGAGCTTGGGGATCGGATTTTCTGTTATCTTTAAGAAAAAAAATTACTTCTGTCCTATCGTGCATGCGCAGGCTGATTATAAAAAACCGCTATTTGTTGACGACCGATTGACCATCGAACTTACGGTTAGCCACATCGGCGAGTCATCGTTTTCTTTTGCGTACCGGCTTTTAAACGAAAAAAATTCGCTCGTTGGAACCGCAAAAACCGTTCATGTCGCTGTTTCGAAGAAGAGCGGCAAAAAAATTACATTGCCCCCCGAAATCCGCAAAGCTTTAGCGAAAGTTTAAAAAATTCATCAATCCGCTGCGATGGGGCTTGATGCCTTTTTGTGAATACCCAATTGGGAAATTGTAAATATGGTCTGGGATTTTAAAGGATGGCAAAGTTTGGGCGAGGCGTGATTTTATTTTTGTGATGGATGTTTTTTTGTCATATAATTTAACAAAAGCAACCGGACGAAAACCAAATTCCTCATTTTTAATCGGAACAACAACCGCTTGTTCAACGCATCCTAAGTCAAACAAAGCTTTTTCAATTTCTTCAGGATAAATATTTTCACCGCCGGAAATAAACATATTGTCCTTACGGCCTAAAATTTGTAACCCTTTGTTTTTGTCCAATTTCCCTAAATCGCCAGTATGAAACCAGCCTTCTTGATCCGCAGGGTCTGTGATTTTGCCATTTTTAAAATATCCTCTAAACAAAGTTTTTCCGCGGACCAAAATCTCACCGTCGTTATTAATTTTTAATTGCCGGTATTTTAAAGTTGTGATTTTTCCATCGATAGATTTTTTGCTGGTGGCCACCTGCGAGGCCATTTCCGTCAAACCGTAGGTCAAAAAAACAGGCAGTTTAAGCTGTTTTACTGTCGCAATTAGATGATCTGGGATCGGGCCACCGCCGAGCAAAATCGCTTTGAGCCTTTGAAATATTTTAACCGCAGTACGGTTATTTAAAGCACGGATAAGCTGTGTGGGCACAAGCGAAACATGGGTGATATTAAACTTTTTTATAGAATCCTCAAGATTTGCCGTCGGTTCATCGAATACAATGCCCGCCCCCGCTAAAATACAGCGCCAGATAATACTCAAACCGCTGACATGATAAAGCGGTAAAGATAAAAGCCAGCGGTCGTTTTGGGTGACGGGAATATTTTGATTGGAGCCTAGCGCATTAAAATAATGATTGCCGACGGTATGTACCACGGCTTTGGGTTCGCCTAAGCTGCCGGAGGTCAGCATGATTGTAGCGGGGGCTTGGAGTGACAAATCAAGATTTGGGGTGGTCGGGTCCTGCCCCGTCAGCACCCCAGCCGTACTCGCGGCACCCATCCCCCCGTGGGGAACCCCTGCCGCTGCGTGCGGCTGGGGGCCCCGCCTCCGGGTCACCCGACCTACCGCGATATAAATTTTACAATTAAGTTGTTTGAGTTGTTTTTTTATCTGCGCTTGGGGGCTACGCGGGCTCAACAGACAAGCGACAGCACCGATGCGCCAGAGCGCGATAAGGGTTATAATGTAATCGATAGAATTCTTACTTTGTATTGCGACCTTTGTTCCCGGCCGGATCCCTTGTTTTTGAAACTCAGCTTGTTTGATGGCAATCTGTTGATGAAATTGATGATATGTGAGTGTTTCATCTTTTGAAATAAGAGCAATGGCTTTAGGATCACGCAAGCTGATCAGTTCGACGGGACAGGCAATTTTAGCGCTCATTGGACTTCGTGTAAAACTTTTGAGTCTAAGGTAAGATTATTGAATTGGCACTGCTCAATTTGCAGACGGCCTTTGGAGGTCGATAAGCTGGGGATTACCGTGTCGCCGTTTAAATATTTTGCGGTATCCAGTCCCACAGCGCTGTGCTTGGAAAAGCAGGCGGCAAGATTAGCTAAAGCGCGAAGGCCGATTCCCGATTCAAAACTGGACGTAATAACGGTGCGCAGGCCATAGCTATGGGCCTCTTGCGCCATTTGGGTCATTTTTTCAAATCCCCCTAAAACAGTAGGTTTTAAAATCACGACCTCCACCCCATCTAATGATTTGATCTCCCGCAGGCTATGCTCCTTAAGAGACTCGTCGATAGCTACGGGGATCAAGGTCTCTTCATAAAATTCAGCGACGTTTAGAAAATCTTTTAAAGGTTCTTCAATATATTCGATGGCCGCAAAATCAATCGCTTTGCAAAACTCCAAAGCGTCTTTTATGTCCCAAGCTTTATTCGCATCCAGCCGAACGATAGCGCGGTCTTTTATCAATTTGGTTAGCGCATTGCATGTTGCGATGTCATCGGCGAGTTTAGCGTTGCCAACTTTGAGTTTTAAAGTCTGAAACCCACGCTCAAGTAAATTTTCTGCTTCCTTAAGGATAGACTCGCACGAACCTTGCAAAAGCC
>JAYRHV010000302.1:0-2252 GCA_041907165.1 Candidatus Omnitrophota bacterium
GTATCTCGTATATTTATACAGCAGAATCCCATGAAAATCTATAGCCCTAAACGCTATTTAGTAGTAATATTGAAACTCAACAATAATCCAAACCAAATTCCCATGATATTTACAAACGAATACGAACCAAAACTCATCACTGTCCTTAAAGAAGGTTATACTTTAAAAACTTTTTATAAGGACTTTATTGCCGGTATCATCGTCGGGATCGTCGCTTTGCCGCTTTCGATTGCTTTTGCTATCGCCTCTGGTGTAAAACCCGAACAAGGCCTCTACACCGCTGTTATCGCCGGATTTCTCATTTCTCTCTTAAGCGGCAGCCGCGTTCAAATAGGCGGCCCTACTGGAGCTTTTATCGTCATCGTTTACAGCATTGTCCAAAAATTTGGTTACGACGGCTTGGCGCTTGCTACAATTATGGCGGGCATTCTTCTTATTTTTATGGGGATCGTGCGTTTAGGCGAGGTCATCAAATATATTCCGTACCCTGTTACCGTCGGGTTTACCAGCGGCATTGCCGTTATCATTTTTACAACGCAGGTCAAAGAATTCTTGGGGCTCAACATTCCAACGCCTGAACATTTTATTCCCAAATGGATCGCATATGCCCAAAACCTGATTTCTTTTGATCCTTGGAGCGTGACGCTTGGGGCGGTGACGATACTCATTCTTGTTTTTTGGCCGAAGCTTACGCACAAGCTCCCCGGGCCGCTTATAGCAATCTTTTTTACAACACTGCTGGTCCAATATTTTCATTTGCCGGTGGCGACGATCGCCAGTCGTTTTGGCGAAATCCCAAACACGTTCGTCAAGCCGCATATCCCGCACGTAAGCTTTGAACTCTTAGGGCAGCTTTCGTCTTCAGCACTTGCCATTGCTTTGTTGGCGGGAATTGAATCGTTGCTTTCGGCTGTTGTCGCTGACGGGATGACGGGCAGAAAACACCGCTCGAATGTCGAGTTGATCGCCCAAGGGGTGGCTAATATTGTTTCGCCTCTTTTTTCCGGCCTGCCGGCCACAGGGGCGATCGCACGCACAGCGACTAATATCAAAAGCGGCGGGCAAACGCCGTTTGCGGGCATCATTCACGCGATCACAATTTTGCTCATTTTCCTTCTTTTTGGAAAATGGGCGGGCTTAATCCCAATGGCCACACTCGCGGGAATTTTGATCGTCGTCGCCTATAAGATGAGCGAATGGCGGCTGTTCGTCAAACTTTTTAAAAGTCCCAAAAGCGATATCCTTGTTCTTTTAATCACATTTCTTCTTACCGTGCTTATCGATTTAACCGTCGCTATCGAAGTCGGTGTTGTGCTTGCTTCATTTTTATTTATGCGGCGCATGGTTGATGTGACAGAAATCAAATCGATTACAAAATTTATCAATGAAGATACACAATCGGAATTTTCGGATAATCCCAACGATGACCCCAACGCGATTGCTGCACGCAAAATTCCCGTCGGTGTCGAAGTATTTGAAATCAACGGGCCCTTCTTTTTTGGCGCGGCCGACAAATTTCGCGACACGATGCGTGAAATCCAAAAGCCTCCTAAAGTTCTGATTTTAAGAATGCGCCATGTGCCGACCATTGACGCAACCGGCTTGCGCGCGCTTGAGGATACGCTTGAAAAAGCCAAAAAAGACGGGATTACAATTCTTCTTGCCGCAGCGAATGCGCGGCTGATGCGAAAGATCAATAATAGCGGCATGACCGAACGTATCGGAAAACAAAATATTCTGCCAGAAATCGACGACGCTTTAGAATACGCCCGCAAAATTCTCAAAAATAAATAAACTTCTTATCTGCGCCGTGCTGTTATAGTATCCCGCGCTCAAACAATGTCTCGCGTTGTCCCGCTGATTGGGCGGGACTATGCTCGCCAAACTCGCACGGGACACCATAACAACACGGCTTAAACTACGCAACGTCTAAACTTTCAATTTTTCTTCATAAAGATCTTCGCGGCGTTTGTGGATTTCGGGGTCGGCGAGATATTCATCAAGGGTCGTGTGGACACGGTCAATATGGCCGTTGGGGGTAAGCTCGACAATGCGGTTGGCCACCGTCTGGATAAACTGATGGTCGTGCGAGGAGAACAAAATCGCATTGTCACATTTGATCAGTCCGTTGTTTAAGGCAATAATCGATTCCAAATCCAAATGATTCGTTGGGTCGTCAAAAATAAGCGCGTTAGCAGAGGCGAGCATCATCCGCGAAAACATGCAGCGCACCTTTTCGCCGCCGGACAAGA
>JAYRHV010000303.1:0-3664 GCA_041907165.1 Candidatus Omnitrophota bacterium
GCCGCCAGCGTTCACTCTGAGCCAGGATCAAACTCTCCAAAACACATTGGCTAAATCAAAATAAATCTGCGGGTAATGCATGATAAAAAGATGTCAAAGATCGAATAACAAACCTTTGGGCGCTCCCAAAGGTTCAATAAGAATACCAGAGTAAATGTTTTTGTCAACAAAATTTTTTAACAAAATTTAAAATATTTTTAAAGCGAATATTTTAAAAGAGCCATCAGGAAAAACCCTATTTCTCCGTCGAGAAAAAACAAAATTATGCCATGCCAAAAATACGTCGGCAATAAAATCAAAAAACATTTCAAAAATAAATTAACTCAAATGGATTTTATGAATTAATTATTGCAGAAATATTGCCGAACAAGATTGCGGCCTTTTCGCTTTCGCCGATTGGAGCGTTTTTAATCATGCCAATGGACTCTGACAAATTTTGGTTCGCCGGAAAATCGCTTCCATAAAAAAGATGACGAGCGTCGGTCAATTCGAGCGCACACAAAAGCGATGCGCCGGATCGCGAGCCGCTGATGTCAAAATAGATATTCTTAAAAAACTCAGCTGGGGTTTTTCCTAAGTCTTTGACAAAACTCCGACGACGCAACATCTGATAGGTATTATCAAAACGCTCCTTGATAATCGGCAAGACACCGCCGTAATGGGCAAAAATAAATTTTACTTTTGGGAATTTATCAAAAACTCCAGCCATCATCATCTTCCCGAGACACGCAGAAACATCAAAAACATAGCTTAAAACCGGTGTCAGCAAAGGATCGTTTAATCGCTCTTGGCCGATAGAGTTGAGAATTTGCGGATGAACGTGAATAGGAATATTGTGCTTCGCGGCAAACTCATAAGCACCAAAGAAATTTTCATTATCTAAATATTTTCCTTCATAACTCGAGGCCAAGGAAAGGACGCGTAAATTTAAATCCATGAGGTGGTTTAAACTTTCAGTAATATTTTCGGGGGCAACAATCCCCGCGCCGATAAACCGGTCAGGATATCTTTTAACTACCGCGGAAATGGCCTGATTATAAACCTTGCTTAAATTCCCCCACCCGCCCATATTTAAATGCGCGTCACTCGTCGGATAGAGCAACAGCGACTTTTCAATGCCGCAGCTGTCCATCGCGACAAGCTGACGGTCAATGTCTGACCAGCCGACTTTAAAAAAAGCGGTTTTTTCTGCCACCGCAGGCGGAATATAATGACTATGGACGTCTATAATGCCTTGCATATTTAGACAGCCTTATTTTCTTTTAATTCTTTTTCGACTTGGTCTAAAGCTTTTTTTAAATCCGCCAAAAGATTAACGTTGATCGAAACCCCTTTGGCTGTCGGGACCATTTCTTCGGATCCTTGCGTCAATGTCCATGTACGGATATCAATCAAATCATTACCCTTGTATTCACGGATACCGACGCGTATTTCTTGGAACTTGTTTTTTGGAAATACAAAAACGGTTTTGTCCATGTTGCCCTCCTACTTCGCCTGAACTTGCGCGTAATCGATGACCGGTTTAGTCCACGGCGTTTGTTGGTTGATGACCGCAAGCTCCAGCGGACAGCTGTTTGGCGGACAGGACAAAGCAAACATGACCATATCCGCAACCGCTTGGGGCGACATCAAACGATCTTTTTGTTCCGACGTAATATCCTGCAAATGTCCAGTCAAATCGCTATCCACCACACCGGGCAAAATAGACGTTACCTTAATTCCCTTGTCGCGCATTTCCCAAAAAAGGCCTTTAAGAAAAGCGCGCAGTCCCACCTTCAGCGAACTGTAAACTAAAAACGTGCGCGGAATCGGGTCTACCAGCGTCGAGCCTGAGACCATGTTGATAATCGATCCGCCTTTGCGGGCGACAAAGTGATCGATCAAAAGTTTGATCATGCGCACATAGCCTAGATAATTGGTGTAAACTAATTTTTCAAATTCTTCAATCGGCTGTTTCTCAAATAGATACTGGCTGGAAACGCCCGCATTGTTGACGAGAATGTCGATGTGCCCAAATTCTTTCATCGCGGTATTGACCAAATTCTCAAGGTCCGACAGCTTGGCAACGTCGGTGACAACGCCGATGACTTTAACGCCCGTTTTCGCTTTAATATCAGCGACCGCTTCGTCGAGCGGGCCTTTGGTGCGCGCGGCGATCGCGATATTAATTCCATTCTCTGCTAAACGCATAGCGACAGCTTTGCCGATGCCTTTGCTGGCGCCGGTAATAATCGCATTCTTGCCCTTTAAATTTTGATTAACCATTTTTTTCTCCCTGTTATGATGTCGGTATAATTTTTTTAATAAACGCGGACGAAAAAAGCATCGCCGCGCCAAAACCAAAAAATGTCAACGCAATATTGCGCTCCACAAAAGGCCCGCCAACAAAAAAGCCCAGCCCCCCGCTAAAAAACCGTATCGCCGAATTGAGTCCCGCAATTTCGCTGCGATGCTCGTCGGGAAAATCCGTTAAGACTGTCGAAATCCCATTGTGGCCCACAGCCCAAGCCAGCGAAAAAACGGTTAAAACAAACGCCAAAACGACCAGCGGATAATGCAAGAACAACGCCATCGTAGCAATTGCCAAAAACACAACACCCCAAAAACAGGCCACGTGGCGCCCTTGCCGGTCGGTAATATAGCCTCCTAAATTTTGTCCAAAGGCGCCGGTCAAAGCAATCAAGACAAAAAAACTGCTGATCGCCCACTGCTCTAAACCATATTGACGGTGCAAATACACGGCCAGCCACTTGTGAATGCCGTGATACAAAAAGCTCAAAACAAAAATAAAAAGCAAAATCTCGCGGATATTCTTTTGGCCGAACACTCGCCAATAATTAATCGCAGGCGCATCTTTGGATTGACGAATGCCATCGAGGCTAAAGAGCATAAAAACGGCCGTCATGATCCCTAAAATCCCGGGGATAATAAACAGCCATCGCCAATCACAAAACCCGCTAACGGCAATGCCTGCGACCGAAGCAATAAAACTCGTTGAGAAAAACAAACCCACCATCCGCCCGCGAATATCTTTTTCAAAAAGGCTTCCGATCGAAATCAAGGACAAAGGGATCACACAGGCCGCCGCTAACCCCATGACCACCCGAGCGGCCAAAATAATCCCAATCGAACAGTTGGCTACACATAGAAAATTTAAAATTCCGTAAAGTACCATCGTGCATGCCAATATCCATTTTTCGCTTACTCTTTGCGCTAACGGCGCATAAAGCAATGCGCCCAAACCATAAGGAATCATGTAAAAAGCCGATATCTGAGAAACAACATTCTCGCTCTGATGCAAGCTGTGACTCATCAAAGGCACAACAGCGGCCAGCGCCGCGAAATTAAATGAAATCGTGACATTGGCAAGGCAAAAAAGGAAAAAGATATTGTTGCGTTTGTTAATAATAATCTCCATTTATCCATACGTAGGGAACGGTCGCGACCGTTCCCTACCAATACTATGCCGTTACTTTGGCCTCATCTTCAATGACCTTCTTAAAAATTTTCATATTGTGCACAGAATGTTCGTTAATAAATCCTTCAATCTGAGTTTCAGTAAATTTTGTAAATTTTTCGTCCATCGCAAAATCCTGCATCCAGATCATTTCTGTCCCATCGGGCGTTTCATTATAAAGCCAAATGATTTTCATATACCGAAACA
>JAYRHV010000304.1:0-4311 GCA_041907165.1 Candidatus Omnitrophota bacterium
CCAAGGAAGCGCGTGAAGTTATCATCGTCAATAAAGAGCAGAGACCTGTGGCGGTCAAGATCCCTAAAAATACGTATGCGTTTAATTTTTTAAGTTCGACCTTGGTGGTTTATCATAACCCCAGCCGCAAGGATACGTTTGGCCCTAAAGCGCCGACGACCCGTGAAATCAGCATCAAATATATTGACCTGCAAAAGCCGGTTACGTTAACACAGGCGGTTATAAGCGCTGAGTACGCACAGGATATTCGCGAAAATAAAGTCGAGCGCATCGATCTTTATCTCTCATGAAAATTGCTGATAAAATTTTTTTTCTTGTTCTTTTTCTCATTGCAGCTTTAAGCATTAATACGTTTGTTGCCCTTAGGCAAGTGGCTTTTTTGGGGGAACAATTGCGAGAAGTTGCCGACAAAGACATTGTTCTTATCGATGTCGGCAACACGGTGACCCGCAACTATCTTGAGAACGCGATACGCTTTCAATCTCTTCTTAATATAGGCGATGAATTAGCGTTTGCACAAATGCCTTCTTCTCGTCGGCAATATCTTTTAACACACATCGGTAAAATTAAGGAAAGTTTTGACCGTTTGACTCAAACGACCGGCGAGTCGATTTTAAAGGGCAAAGATTTAATCCGCAGCAAATCAGCAAATGCAGAGAATGTATTGAGAAGTACACAGATGCGCCAAGCGGGTGAGCTTTTAGGGCGCATCGAAAAAGCCTACGTCGAGTACGACGGGCTTTTTAATGACATTTTTAAAATGATCAGCGCCGGCGGCTACCAGTTGTCTTTGGAAGACTTAAGCCGTGTTCATCAAAAAGAAAAAATCCTATCCGAAAAGATCACCTCGTTGCTGGTAGAGATACAACGCTCTACACAGGTCACTTTGCATAAAGCCAGTTTTCAAGAAGAACTTTCTCGTAGTTTTTTATTTTATGGATTTATCGGTATTGTGCTTATCAGTTTGATCCTTTCGGTCTTTTTGATCCGCAGTTTTTCCAGTCCGCTCAAAGATCTTGTTTTTGCCGCCCAGCAAATTGGGAATGGAAATTTTAAGGTTAAACTCAACACTCAAAGAAACGATGAGATCGGCGAGGTGGGCAAGGCTTTTATGACAATGAGCCGCCAGCTCGATGAGTTTAAGGGCGAGCTTGAAAAGCAAAAAGATGCACTGGTCAAGAGCCTCGATTTATCCAACAGCCAAAAGCGGGATTTGCAGAAGGTCAACACCGAATTAGACCGTTTTGTCTATACGGTCAGCCACGACATTGCCGCTCCTTTGACGGGGATTGAGGGCTACGGCGCGTTTTTAGAGGAACACTATTTTGATAAGTTGGATGAAAAAGGCCAGCGGAGTTTAGCGGGACTTCGCCGCGGGACTAAGCGGCTTAACGATATGATCCAAGACCTCTTGGCGCTGACACGGATTTCGCGCATTAAAAATCCCTACCAGCAGGTGGATATCCGGTTTTTAATCAACGAAGTTTTGGAACGTTTGGAATATGTGATCCGGGAAAAGCGTGTTGAAATTATTGTCGCTTCTTCAATGCCTAATATTGTCTGTGACAGAATTAAACTAACCGAAGTTTTTGTAAATTTGATTAATAATGCGATCAAATTTTCGTCTCAGAATAATAATGTGCCGTGCATCGAAATCGGCTCGACAGAAAATACGGAGAATTATGAATTTTATGTGCGGGACAATGGGATTGGCATTGCTCCCGAGCACCATAAAGAAATTTTTGATGTCTTTAAACGCTTGGATAATTCGGCAATTGTCGAAGGAACGGGAGCGGGCTTAAGCATTGTCAAGGCTGGTGTCGAGGACCATGGCGGCAAAGTCTGGGTTGTTTCTACCCTCGGGCAGGGGGCCAGCTTCCATTTTACAATTCCCAAGAATCTCAAAGCGACCTTGCCGAAACAGACATCTACTTGACAAAAAATTTTGTAGTTATAAAATTTATTTCTGCCGAAAAGAATTCAATCAACGATTTCAAATAAAGACTTTATACCATTTGTAAGGAGGAAGTGTCTATGGGGGATATCAATATCAGCGCGATCAATGAAAAGGTCAAGAAAGAGAGCAGTTTTGTTGACGCGATTGTGATGGAAGTTGATAAAGTTTTGATCGGCCAGCGGTATCTTTTGGACCGTTTGCTCGTCGGCCTTTTAGCCAACGGACATATTTTAGTCGAAGGTGTCCCGGGCTTGGCCAAGACGACCGCTGTTAAAACATTGGCGGCGACGATTAAGGCGAATTTTCAGCGTTTGCAATTTACGCCGGACATGCTGCCTGCGGATCTGACAGGGACGCTTATTTATGACCAGCATACAGGCAAGTTTAATGTCAAGAAAGGCCCGTTGTTTGCCAATTTTATACTTGCTGATGAAATCAACCGTGCTCCGGCTAAGGTACAAAGCGCTTTGCTTGAAGCGATGCAGGAACGCCAGATCACCATCGGCAGTGATACGTTAAAACTTGAAGAGCCATTTTTAGTTTTAGCCACACAAAACCCCATTGAGCAAGAAGGGACATACCCTTTGCCTGAGGCGCAAGTCGACCGCTTTATGCTTAAAGTCAAAATTACCTATCCGACAAAAGAAGAGGAGCTTAAGATTTTGCGGCGCATGTCATTTACGAAAGCGGATTTTAAGATCCAGAACATTGTCACGACAGCGGATATTTTACGCGCGCGCAGCGTGGTTGATGAAATTTATATGGATGAAAAGATCGAAAAATATATCGTCGATATCGTCGAGGCAACGCGCCATCCCGAAAATTATAAGCTCGCTGATCTTAAGGGGCTTATTCAATACGGCGCATCTCCCCGGGCAACGATTTATTTGGCTGTTGCGTCTAAGGCGTATGCTTTTTTGCAGGGTCGCGGTTATGTGACCCCGCAGGATGTCAAGACAATTGGGATGGATGTTCTGCGTCATCGGGTCATTGTCAGTTACGAGGCTGAAGCCGAGGAGAAAACTTCGGAAGATATCATCGGCCGTATTTTTAGCGAAGTTGAAGTGCCGTAAATTTCGCTGAGGATTTGGACGAATAGACTTTTGCGAGTTCCGCAGCCAAGTCGTTTACCAGCTGTTTTTTAATCAGATTAAACGACTTGAGCGAGGACTGTTTGAGCGAAAAGTCTATTCGTCCAAATCCTCAGAACAGATAATATATGATCCCTAAAGACCTCTTTAAAAAAGTCCGGCGTATTGAGATTACGACATCGCGGCTTGTCACTGACGTGTTTGCTGGCCAGTATCACAGTGTTTTTAAAGGCCGGGGGTTGGAATTTGACGAGGTGCGCGAATATTTTCCCGGCGATGATGTGCGCGCCATTGACTGGAACGTGACGGCGCGCACGGGCAAAGCGCATATTAAAAAGTATGTCGAGGAGCGAGAGCTGACCGTCATGCTTTTAGTGGATGTTTCCCGCTCTTGCCAATTTGCCAGTGTTAATCAATTAAAAAGCAAGCTCGCCGCTGAAATTTCGGCGCTTCTGGCATTTTCGGCTATCCGCAACAATGACAAAATCGGCCTGCTTATCTTTACGGACAAAATCGAAAAATTTATTCCGCCGGTCAAAGGGACAAAAAATGTTCTTCGCTTGATCCGTGAAATTCTTTTTTTTAAACCAGAGAATAAATCGACCGATTTGGTTTTTGCGTTGGACTATCTTAATAAAGTGATGACGCGTCGCAGTGTCGCGTTTTTGATTTCAGACTTTTTTGAAGGTTCAGGCCCCAATGCCGCGCAGGGGCGGTTTAAAAAAGCTTTAGCGATTGCAAACCGGCGGCATGATTTGATTGCCGTCACGCTCAATGACCGTCGGGAAACCCATCTGCCGGACTGCGGGCTTCTTTTGTTGGAAGATGCCGAGAGCGGACGGTTGACTTTAGTAGACAGTAGTGCGCAAAAAGTCAGAGAAGAATATCTTCAGGCAGCGCTTAAGCGGTTAAAAAATCGCCAGCGTTTATTTCAGTCGGTAGGGATGGACCATATCGATATTGCCACTGACACTTCTTACAGTGATCAGATCATAAAATTTTTTTTAAAGCGCCGCAAAAGGAAAAGTTAATCCGGATTTTGCATTAGCCTCGTTCCTACGAGGCCAAGCAAAATCCGCCCAAAGGGCCGCATGTCTCGACTTTGTCGAGACGTGCGGGGTTAATCCTTGCGGTAAACCGCAACCGAAGGCAAATTTTGCATTTTCCTTTTTGTGCGCGACGGATCGTCGCGCAATAGGTGTAATGCAAAATTTGGGATTAAAATGCCTGTTATTGAACTCAAAGATGTCCGGCCTCCGGTAA
>JAYRHV010000305.1:0-1947 GCA_041907165.1 Candidatus Omnitrophota bacterium
AAGTCCACATAGATAAAGTTTCAGGAATGATAAAAGTTCAAGGTTGGGGTCCATCGTGAAGTCTTTACTAAAAAAAATCAATAGGCGGGAAGCAATAGGTGCCAGGTTTTTTTAGGGGATAGGTAGGGAGTTGTTTAAGGTCCCGAGTCGCACCTGCCTTCGGCAGTCGCTCCTGGGATGACTCGGGCACCTGGTTTCCCAGATGCCCCTTAGAGGAGAACAGAAGTATGAAAAATTTTAACATGTTTTTAATTGTTCTCGGTATGATGTTGTTTTTGCCCTTGAAAGGGTTGGCAATGGGTAATAATCCAAAAACAATAGAAAAGATTAAAGAAGATTATTCAAAATTAAATCTAACTGATGGGGTTAGTAAACAAGAAGCGCTCATCATTGCGAAACACTTTGTGATAAATGATCCATACAATTTATCAGCTGTCGTTATGAGTAGTGGTAAAGTTATGGAAAGTGGTTATAAAGATTTAAAAGGTAATTGCTGGGCTGTAATCTTTGATGCCAAATTGAAAGTTAAATGGCAAACTGGGTTGTTGTGGTTTGAAGTCCACATAGATAAAGTTTCAGGAATGATAAAAGTTCAAGGTTGGGGTCCATCGTGAGAAAAAACGCATCAGGTGCGTTTCTATGCAATTGTCGCTGAACGGCGACAATCGCAGTGTAAAAAAAAATATTAAAGTAAAATACGTTCAATATTCATAAAGTAGGATTTGCACCCAACTACAAGGAGCTCGTATGCGACAATCCCGATTTATCTTTCCCGTTTTACTTTTGTTTTTCTCTTTATCGTGCGCGCCGACGTGGCAAAAGCCTTTAAGCACGACTCTTTACTTCCCGGGAGATTCGGGTTACAACGGCGGAAAAGAAATCTTTGTCGGGATGGCGCAAGATAAGGTCTTGGCCTTGTTAGGCGAACCCACCAAAAAGAAAAATACATCTGTTGTGCGAAAGGAAGAGGTTTGGGTTTATAGTAAACTCCATCAGCAGTTTAGCAGCGTTAAGCTGACTTTTAGAGACAAGTTGTTGGTTGAAATCAACGAATTCAGCTGGCACGATATGTATTAAAGGCGTGTCTCCCACAAACGGTCTGTCCTCATGCGCCTGGATTTCAAAGGCTTTACCTTTTCAAAATTAATTTTCTTTCTGCTGGGAAGTTTTGTCCTCAATGTAGTTACTCTTTATGACGGGCATAATTGGGGATCTGATTTTGCCCAGTATCTCATTGAGGCCCAAAATCTCCTCGCCGGCCAGCCGTTTGGTTCGGGCATTATGCTCGATAATCCATTTTATTACCCGCCGGGATTCGCCCTTCTTTTAGCGCCCTTCATTAAAATTGTTGGAATCAACTTCATTTTCCTCAAAGCCCTGAATCTTATTTTCTGGTACGGCGCTGTCATCGTCCTTTTTAAAACGTTTGAAAAAAAAGTCGACATACGGCTCTTAGGCATAGCCTGTGTGTTTTTGGCTTTTTCATCGCAGTTTTTTGTCTATAAACAAAATATTCTTTCTGATATTCCATTTGTCTTCTTTGTTAACGCTGCCGTATTTTATTTCTTGAAAAAAGAAGAGTTAATGGGAAATGAAAAGGCCAAGGCCTTTGGGTTGTATCTTTTTTTCGCGGCTTGCGCGAGTTTAGTGCGTTCAGCGGGATTTATTTTAATTGCGGCTGGGCTGATATATGGCGTGTGGGTAAAAAATGAAAGGCTGGCCGTTGCGAAATCTTTTTTGGTCATCATTGTTGTCACAGCTGTTCAAATGTTTTTTGTCGGAACACACGCGAGTCACTTTCAACAGTGGATCGCGGATCCGTGGGGATTCATGCGTCTGGTTATGACAAACTTGGCGGTCCCGTGGCAGAGCGTGTATCTCTTTTTTTTGCCAGCGCAGAGTCCAATCAGTCAAGAGCTGTATAGTGCTGTGAGTTTGTTCATACCC
>JAYRHV010000306.1:0-1934 GCA_041907165.1 Candidatus Omnitrophota bacterium
ATTCACTTTCGAACTCCAAGTCAATGACCATTGAATCATACCCGTCTTTAGAGACGATACCCGAAGGTTTAATACTTAATAAATCCACCCCGCAGGCTGTTGCCAGTTCTTCTAATTTCAAAGTGATATTAGGAATGTTTTTTTCACTTGATATTTTTTGCTCTGTGGCACTGACTATATCTCGCAATGCTTTGTCACCATCGTCGAGTCTTTTTTGGTCATTTAGTAATTGCTGGTGTATCTTCTCCTTTTCTTCAGGCCTCAAGGCCAAAGCCGTTTGCCGGGAAATATTGATCCTCTGCCAAAGAGAAAAAATACCTGCCGCCTTGGGATAAATATCAAAAATGACAAATGCGCAGAGAATAATCGTCACAAGCCAAAATTCGATCTTATAAACTTTTTTAATATCGATATCCATCATTAAAAAAAATCTCCCGTACCCAACAAAAGAGCCAGTTACTTTAATACACAGACGATCTTAAAATTGACCTTCTCATCCTGTCCTTTTTCCATCGAAATCAATGTCACATTATCAAAAAAAGGTGCTTTCTTAACCCCTAGCATAAATTCACTGACCAAGCGCGTATTAAATGATTTGCCTTGGATCTCACAGGTTTTATTTTTATTATTGAGCTCTAAATGTGTAAACCAAACCTTGTGATAGCTGATATTGCCGATAACCGTTAAAATATTCTCGGATAAATAATTGTCCATATAGCTGTCTATGATCACTCTAAACTCGTCAACATATTTTTGGACATCATCGCTCTTTTTTTGGATCGCTTCACGCAAGGCGACAAATTGGGTAGTATCGACATTAGCCGCCGGATGCTTGACCTTGCTTTCTAGGTTGGAAACAAACACGACTATAAGAAAATGGATCACGACGATGGCAAAAATAGTCGGCCCTAAAGTGATCAAGAAAGAATAGGTAATCTTTTTTTTATTTTGCGCCTGCTGCAAAGACACAGGCAGTAAATTGATCTGCCGCACAAAAACTCCTCCGAAGAAACATATTAAAATAAGCCGCCGTAGGCAGCCAAAAACTCTGTTGTCAAAGGTGCATTAGCTGTTATCTCGTGAGAAACATGTTTGGAAACATCAATCAATTCGACGGGCAATCCTAAACGGCCTGCGATAAATTTGTCAAGCCCATTAAGCTTTGCGCCAGCGCCGCAGAGGATGATCTTGTCAATAGATTCTGCCAACCCCTCTCGTTCACAATAGGTCAAAGAACGCTCAATCTCTTGGGATAAGTCCTCACAAATCCCCTGAAGGGCACGCAACATTTTATCGTCTATCGAACCAGAATCTGCATTGACGGCAAGAACAGCCTGCCGCTTTAAATTTTCTGCGGTCTCTCTATCGACCCCGGCAGAATCGCTGATGACTCGTGTCATCTGGTCCCCCGCAGTTTCAATATTTCGAACCATCAAAAGCGTTCTTCCTCTAATAATTACCATCGAAGTGGTTTTTGCCCCGATATCCACAATTAAAACTGTTTCTTTAGAATTGGCCCCGCTTATTTTGATAACAGCTTTAGCTACCGCGAAAGCAGCGATATCAATAGTCGAAGGGATTACTTTAATTGCCTTTAATATGTCCAGATATTTATTGATCACCTTTCGCTCAACGGCTACAGCGATAATGCCCATATCGGCTTTATCTTTCATCCCTTCGGATTCGACGAGTTGATAATCAACGCTGGCCTCCTCAATAGGAAACGGCACATATTTTTCAATCTGCCACCTGAGCGCTTTTTGCAATTCATCGGCTTGCATTTTGGGAATCATCAGATAACGCAAATATACGGCCGGATCCGAAATAATTAAACGCACGTCTTGCGCTTTAATTTTGTGGCTGCGCCATAACTCAACTAATGTCTCTGTAATAAGTGTCTCTTGCGGCATAGAGCTCTTGGTTTCCCAAGAACG
>JAYRHV010000307.1:0-4486 GCA_041907165.1 Candidatus Omnitrophota bacterium
GAGGATGCCGACGATCGCCGTCAGAGAGCTCAAAGTTTTTGAACGCAAAAAAAACAAAGCAATCAAAAGACACGCTACAAGCGGCGCAAAATAAGCGGTCCAAACTAAAGCGGGATTTACCATTTCATTTCCTTTAATTCATCCGCGTAAATTGTGCCTAAGTGCCGGTACATCAAAACGACAATGGCCAGTCCAATAGCGACTTCCGCGGCAGCGACAAGGATAACAAAAAAGACAACCAACTGCCCTTCATAGTCGCCGTTAAAACGCGAAAAGGCGACAAAAGAAAGGTTGGAGGCCGCCAAAAGCAGTTCCAAAGACAAAAGCACTTTTAGGACATTGCGGCTGGTCATGACTCCGATAATGCCGACGGTAAAAATGATGCCGCTTAAAATAAGATAATGGCCTAATTCGATCATACGTTGGGTTTTTCTATACCGGTTTTTAAAGCGCCTTGCGCCAAAGAAACGATCCCAAAAACGGCAATAAGCAGTAACAGCGATGTTAATTCAAACGGCAGCAGATAATTCGTAAAAAGGATGCGGCCGATATTTTCGATAGTCCCGCGGATAGATGGCGTTCCCAGTGCTTGCGCCATTAAAAAACTTTTGCTGGCTAAAAGCAATTCACAAAAGAATAACAGACCAGCCAGCCAGCCTAAGAGTCGAAAACGGCTTTGGGAAGCTGTGTTGACAGCCGCAGAATTTAAATTCAAGCACATGACCACAAACAGAAAGAAAATCAAAATCGCCCCCGCATAGACCATCAGCAAAATGATGCCGACAAAAAAAGCTTCCAATAGCATAAATAGAGAAGACAGACAAAAGATAGAGACAACCAAAGAGAGCACATTGTAAAGCGGATTGCGCGCCATAACAACGCCCAAGCTTGCCAAGACCAAGAGCAAGGCAAAAAAATAAAAAAATAAAGAAGGGATGGGCATTTTGTTATCTTTATGTTTAAGAATTATATCTGGCTCGAAAGACAGTAGTATAAGAACAACTTAAGGAAGTGTCAAATTTTTAAAATATATATTAGAGACGCGATGAAATTTTGACTTGCCCGTATTTAGTTTTGGCAGTATCTTATTAGAAATTTAAACATATGGAGAGCAAAGAAATGCGAAATATTTTTTGGGTTGTCCTGTTTTTCATTTTGGGAATAAATGCTGTCTGCGAGGCAAAAAGTCCTTTTTCGCCCGCGCAGATTGAGCGCATCAAAGTTTTTAAACAACAGCTGGGCCGCGTCGATAAAAAAACTTTGGAGAGAACAATCGCTGAATTACAAAAAGCAGATGACCCACAAATGGCTTTAGAAATACAAGAAACGATGGCCCAAGTTTATACGGACATTGTGGCAGAAAAAAATGTGCAGGATTTATCGACCAGAGAATGGCTTTACGGGATGGTGGCGCTGAATATGGCTAATTTGCAATTCGGCGGAGGGACCCGCGATCCGTTAAGCCGCATGATCGTGCAAAAACTAAAAAAAAGTTTACCCCAGACGGTCATCTCTAACCCCAACTTTCACGTTTCGGTCCAATAGACTCAATTTCTCTAAGCCCTTGCCAGAGGCGCAGGGATGCGGTAATATATAGCGATGAAAAAAATACTGTTGACTTTCCTATTTCTTTGTTTGTGCGCCAGCAGTTTTGCGCAGAATCCTTCTGACGTAAAGACGCGAGAAACACTCAAAGAAAAGATCATTGGCTCTCTTGTCAAAACTTTTGCCAAGTCTTATGTCGCCGCAACTAATTTGGAAAAATTTAAGCAAAAAAACATTAAAAAGATTTTAAAAATGGATGAGGCCAAGTTTCAACGTGTCTACGGCAAGATTTATAGAGAAATGATGGTTGACTTGCCGCAGTCCTTAAAAGACAGCTATGGCGTGACAGAAAAAATGACCAAAGCCAAAGCGATTGCGCAGATCAATTCATTTACGAGCAAAAAGCAGATTTATAATATGATCAATGTTATCCCCAATAAGATGATTGCCCAGCATTTTGAGAAACATAAAGACGAATTTAACAAAACGCTCAAAAGCAAAAAAGCCGATGGCTTAGTCGACCAACTGCTCGAAGATCCCGCCGCTTCACGCACGTAAAAGATTTGCCCTTCATCGATTGGTTTTTTCCAAAAACATAGTATATACTTTCAACGGTGCAAAAGATAAAGGAAAAGGCAAAGCCTAAAGCAACCCGGCGGCGCAAAATTAGTGCACTGTTCTTTAATGTTTAGGTCTTAGAAAGCTGGATAGTCCGGTGACTAGACAAAAGTCAAAATTTAGCCCGTCCTTTTTATAAGGGATGGGTTTTTTGTTTTTTAAAACAGGAGAAAAGCAATGAAGAAAATTCTTGTTGTCGAAGATGATCTGGACTTGGCGTCAGTTGTCGAAGCACGGCTTAGGGCCAATGGGTATGAAATTATCAAGGCCTCCGATGGTTTGGAGGCGCTCATTAAGGCCCGCGAACACAAGCCCCACATGATTGTTTTGGACGTTAGCATGCCGGTCATGGACGGCTATCAGTTTTTGCAGGAGCTCAAATGGGACGATGATATTCGTGATATTCCGGTTGTGGTTTTGACGGCGCGCGCCAATGCTAAAAAAGAATTTGACGCGGCAGGGATTGAACATTTTTTGTTAAAGCCATTTGATGCACAAGCGCTTTTGGGGACTGTGGCAGAGTGTGTTCGACACTAAAGGAGGATTTAAAATGAATGGCCGAGTTTTGATTGTCGATGATGAAGAAGACATCCGTTTAATGTTAAAGTCAAGATTTGAATCCAGCGATTATGAGGTGATTACAGCGCAAAATGGCGAGGAGTGCATTGAAAAGACATTGCAATATAATCCTAAGATGATCATTATGGATGTGATTATGCCAAAAATGTCCGGTGGGGACGCCGCACGTCGCTTGCAATTGTTGAGTGAAACAAAGAATATTCCGATTTTGTTTTTGACGGCGCTGGCTGGGTATACGACAGCGCATGAGGATACTCAAAGTATTAATATCGACGGGAAATTTTTCCCGGCGATCGCCAAACCGTTTGATTCAAAGGAATTGGTTTCCACGGCTGTGAAATTAATGCTTGCATAAAATATTTAAGCATATTGCCCGGCGGCAAAACCGGATGCCCACGCCCATTGAAAGTTATAGCCTCCCAGCCAGCCGGTGACATCGACCACTTCTCCGATAAAATACAGTCCCGGCACTTTTTTAGCTTCCATCGTTTTGGATGAAAGCTCGTCGGTGTCAATGCCGCCGACGGTCACTTCCGCTTTTGCATAGCCCTCGGTGCCTTGGGGGATTATCGACCAGCTATGCAAACGCTCTGCAACTTTTTGCAAATCCTTAAGAGAAATTTGCGTCAGGGGTTTGTCGGTAAAAAAATGGTCGGCAAGCGTTTCAGCCAGCCGTATCGGCAGATAGCTTTTAAGAAGATTTTTAAGATTTGATTTAGACGCGTGATTGTCTTTGAAGATTTGGAAAATATCCGTGTCGGGCAAAAGGTTAAGGATAATCGGTTCTGCCGGTTGCCAGTAAGAGGAAATTTGTAAAATAGCCGGTCCACTTAAACCTTTGTGGGTAAAAAGCATTTTTTCGCGAAAGCTAATGTTTTGAAAACGGGCAATCACATCAAGAGAAACGCCGGATAGGTTTTTAAAAATTTCCAAGTCTTTGGGCTTTAAGGTCAGCGGCACTAAGCCCGGTCGGCAGGCGACAACATTTATACAAAATTGTTTGGCAAGACTCGCCCCCAAATTGCTTGCGCCTAAAGCGGGCAGGGAAAGCCCGCCGGTCGCCACGACCAAACTTTGGCTGCGAAACTCGCCGTGGTTGGTCTGCACGATAAATTCTTTTTCGCGGCTGACGTTATTAATATGCGCCCCTAAAATGATGCGCGCTTTGGAGAGATCACATTCTTTTTTAAGAAGCCCGATGATATTTTGTGAGCTCTCGTCACAAAAAAGCTGGCCAAGTGTTTTTTCGTGAAACAAGATAGCGTGTTTATTGACCAAGTCGATAAAGTCCTGCGGGGTAAAACGCGATAGCGCGGATTTGGCAAAGTCAGGGTTTTGGGACAAAAACTGGTCTGCCTTTGTATGAATATTGGTAAAATTGCAACGTCCCCCACCGGAGATGCGGATCTTTTTGCCGATTTGTTCGTTATGCTCAAGGACAAGGACACTTCGCCCTCGTTTGCCCGCTTCGATAGCGCACATAAGGCCGGCGGCGCCAGCGCCTAAGATAATCACATCTGCTGTAGAATTTTTCATTTTAAAGTGAACATTTTGTTGGCGGGCCACCCGATGATAAAAATTTTTTTATGCATGTCTTTCTAACGTTTGCGGGTTAAAGCGTAATCGGCGCAATTGCGGCGCTTTCCATGCGGTAAACGCGACGATCAAGAGCGTTAAAACTCCACCGACGGCAACGCAAGGGACAGCGCCAATCCAAGCGGCGAGCACGCCGCTTTCAAAAGCA
>JAYRHV010000308.1:0-7001 GCA_041907165.1 Candidatus Omnitrophota bacterium
AAATAAAAATCGTGTTGAAAAGTCCAGAACCACAAAGCCGCCATAAACGCAAACAGTACAGGGATCACCCGAGAGAGTGAAAAAAAGATCAATGTCCCGCTGATCACGTTTAACAATATCTTCCCGACGAGGATGCTGGGGATCGCCAGACCAAAAATTTTAAAAAATAAAGCATAGTAATAAGGCATCAGAGGCCCATAGACCCACCAATAGTCTTGATAGGGGATTTGTCCCTGCAAGCTTTGGGCAAACGCATACAGGTCGCGGCCGTGATCCCCTTGTCCGATGATGGGGACAAAAGCGGCCTGATGAAAAAGTAAAAATAGTCCGGCCAGAGGGACGAGCAAAAAGGCTATGATGTAACGATTCATGATTTCTGAGTTCTCATTTTTTGAAGTGTTTTTATTATAGATGTTTTTTTCTTAAGCTTGTAAAGAACTTAAAATTATTTTATGGACAAGATAAAATCAAACTGGGCAAAATTTTGTGGTAAATTAAACTGGTTGATTTATATCTATATGAATTTTATGAGGAGAAAACATGGTCACTTATGAAGATTTTAAAAAGTTGGAACTGATTGTCGCGCTTATTAAGGAAGTCAAGGAGCACCCTAACGCCGATAGGCTTTACGTTCTAAAAATTGATACTGGCAGCGAAGAAAAGCAGTTGGTCGCTGGTATTCGGGCAAACTATCAGCCCCAAGAGCTTATCGGCCGCAAGGTGGTGGTCATCAATAATCTTCAGCCGGCGGTTATCCGCGGGGAAGCGTCCAACGGTATGATTTTAGCCGCCAGCGGCGAAAATGGCCCTGTGATTCTTTTGCCCGAAAAAGATGTCCCGGTTGGCGCTATTATCAAGTAGCTTAAACTTTTATTTATGTTTAAAGATTTCAAACAATTTGTCCCGTCGAGCGTTTGTCTAAAGTGCGACGGATGCTGTCGTTTTAAAGAGCATGATAGCCGCTGGCGTCCGTATATCAGCCAGAGAGAAAAAAAGGGGATTGCCGAAAAGATTTTACGACCCCAGCTTATCGATGAGAACGGCAAGATTATAACGACAGCTTGCGCGCAAGGCTTTTTGTGCCATTTTTTTAACAACAAGGACAATACGTGTGGCATTTATCATGCTCGTCCTTTCGAATGCCAGCTCTATCCTTTTGTTTTGGGCAAAGAAAACGACAGGGCTGTCCTGTATGTCCATTTGAATTGTCCGTATGTACAAGAGTATTTTGGCACGAAGGTCTATATAGAGTATACAGAGTATTTGAGAGGATATTTTAAGACAGAAAACGTGCGCAGATATTTGAGCCAAAACCCCAAGATTTTGGCAGATTATTCTTCTTCTCGCGCCGAATTGGACTTGATTTGCGAACTCGCCTTGGAGTAAAGCCAAATGCCGTTGGATTTATTGTCTTATAAGCCAACCGTGGAGCGTTATTTACGGCAAACGCCCGGCGAGTTGGCGTCTTTGTCTTTTGCCCATATTTATATTTGGCAGGACTTTTTTCAATTTCACTTTGAAGAAATAGCCGGTAATTTATGCGTTTTTGCGGCAGAGCACGCTGGCATGTTTTTGTTTTTGCCTCCGTTGGGCAAAACGATAAGTCCGCAAGCGGTTGATTGCTGTTTTGAGCGCATGCGCCTGACTAATAAGAAAAGCGCAGTTTCGCGCATTGAAAATGTCAGTCCAAAAGATATTGACGCTTTTTCACCGGACCGGTTTAAAATTTATAAGAAAGGCTATGAGTATTTATATTATCGACAGAATCTTGTTGAGCTTAAAGCATCTGCATATAAATCAAAGCGCAATGCCTATAATCATTTTGTGAAAAATTTTACGGCACGCTACCGCAGTTATGAATCCTCGATGGCAGAGGAGTGTTTAGCGCTATATGCTAGTTGGGAAAAGAAAAAGCGCCCAGCGATCAAACAAGAGATCGACTTAGCCCTGCTGGAAGATAGCGCAAGCGTGCATCGACGGGTTTTAAGAGACTTTGAGCTTGCGGGCATCGTAGGTCGTGTTGTTGAGGTTAACTCAAAGATTGTCGCCTACAGCTTTGGGTATTTTGTGGGCGCAGAGACGTTTTGTGTTCTTCTGGAGGTTGCAGACATAGAATATCAAGGTTTATCGACGTATATCTTTCGCCAATTTTGCCAAGATCCGGTTTTGCGCGATGTCAAATTTATCAATGCGATGGATGATTTTGCACTGGAAAATGTAAACGAAACCAAAATGTCGTTTCGGCCATGTGTGTTGTTGCCCACCTATACGGTCAGCTTGGCAGGGTAAAAAATATGGAAATCCGTTCTTATGACTTAGAAGTGAACCCCGTCGATCTTTTGCAGGCTTTGGCCGATCAAAGGGGATGTTTTCTTTTAGAAAGCAGCCTTTTTGACAAAGACCGCGGGCGCTATTCGCACTTGGGCTTTGACCCTTTTTTGACCGTCTGCGGCGATGATTTAAAAGCATTTGCTGGTTTAGAAAAGAGTTTTCAGCGCTTTTATGATGCGTCGAAAAAATTACAGACACCTTTTTCGTCGGGGATAGCCGGATATTTGAGCTATGACTTTGGCCTGCAATTTGAACAGGTAATAAAATCTCCATTAAAATCTAACTTGCCGGGATTTTTATTCGGTTTTTATGATTGTGTTATTTGCGTCGATCATTTGAAGAACAAGGTATGGATTACTTCCAGCGGTTTGCCGGAAACCACCGGCTTGTTGCGCAAGAAACGCGCTTTAAAGCGGCTCAAATATGCTCAAAATATTTTAAAGAATTTGCCGAAACCCAATCCATCTCAACGGCTAGGCCCTGCAAAACACCTTAAGTGGAAGAGTAATTTTAGTCAAGTCGGTTATTGCAATGCAGTGCAAAAAGCACTAAATTACATTAAAGCCGGGGATATTTATCAGGTTAATTTGGCGCAAAAATTTTCGTGCGAACTAAAACAGCCGATTGATGCGGTCAATGTTTATCGGACGTTGCGAGTGCTTTCGGCATCGTGTTTTGGCGGGTATTTTGATTGCGGGCCCTCCCAGATTGTTAGTTCGTCGCCGGAGATATTTTTGCGTTTGCAAAAAGGAATCGTGCAAACTCGGCCGATGAAAGGAACGCGCAAGCGCGGAAAAACACCACAAGAGGATAAACGGCAATGTCGAGAGCTGCGGCAAAGTGCCAAAGAAAAAGCTGAACTTTTGATGGTGACAGATTTAGAGCGCAATGATTTGGGACGAGTGTGTGACTTTGGATCTGTGATCGTCAAACAGCTGCGGGAGATTGAAAAATACCGCACTGTTTATCAAACAACATCGACGGTCACAGGAAAGCTTACCAAGGGCAAGAACGGTTTTGATTTACTTAAAAACTGTTTTCCCAGCGGCTCGGTGAGTGGGTGTCCGAAGATTCGGGCGATGCAGTTAATTAAAAAGCTTGAGCCAGTCCCCAGAGGGATTTATACTGGCGCACTAGGCTACATGAATTTTAACGGGGACATGGCTTTGAATGTGCTTATCCGGTCCGTGGTTATTAAAGGGAAAAAGGCGAGTTTTCACGTTGGCAGTGGTATTGTTGCAGATTCATTGCCACAGGCAGAATATGAAGAAACTTTAGTCAAGGCCCGTGCCTTAAAAGAAAGTTTAGAATATGAAAATGCACACCATTTTTTTAGACGGCCAGTATAAAAAAATTCCTGAAAAAGCGCTGAAAAGTTTTTCGCCGGGGCAGTTAAAAGGTCTGGGCGTTTTTGAAACTCTTCTTTGTGAGGGTCGAAAAGTTTTCTTTCTCAAAGAACATTATAACCGTTTTGTGCATGGGTGCGATCTCTATATTTTGCCTAAGCCGCCGGCTTTTTTGGAAATTAAAAATATTCTGGCCAAGCTTTTGGACGAAAATCAAATTAAAGACGGGCGCATACGGCTTGAGAGTTGGCGAAGAGGCTGCCATTTGCATTTTGCTGTCGTTGTCGTTGAGCGGGTTGGGTTTTCAGAAAAAGTTTATCATCGAGGATTTTCGGCCTGTATTTATCCGCGCCGAATGGACCGATCTTTTCATTTGGCCAAAATCAAAAGTTTGGATTATGGATTTTTTCTTAAAGGCTATGAATATGCTTTAAAAAATCATTGTCAGGAAGCGATTTTTTTAAACAGCAGCGGAGAAGTTGTCGAAGCCAGCCGCAGCAATATTTTTGTCATCAAAGACCGTAAGCTTTTGACCCCGCCATTATCCAGCGGCTGTTTGGCGGGCGTGACTCGAGCAGCGGTTTTATCTCTGGCAAAAGGTTTAAAGATCAAAATATCTACCAGTGTAGTGACATTAGCCGGTTTACAGAATTGTGACGAAGCTTTTTTGACTAATGCTTTAGTCGGTATTATGCCATTGGTGAATTTTGCAGGGCATAAGATTGGTGGCGGATTACCCGGGGCTATGACAAAGCGTTTAGCCCGAAGTTATAAAAAATTAAGCGAAGCCCGCGGCAGTTTTCTGGTATGATGTACCATTAAGTTTCTAAAAAGGAGACGCAGTATGAAATGGTTAAAAATTTATTTTATAGCTTTATTTTTGGTTTTGGGCGCCTCAGCGACTCTTTGGGCCCAGAGTGAGGATGTTGATATCACCTCTGCCCAAGCGCGAGCGTTCAGTGATCCGAAGTGGCAGGCGACCATTGACCAGATCACAGCGCAGACAAAGCAACTTTTGATCGAAAACGAGAAGCTAAGTTCCGAGTATGACTTCTTGCAACAGAAGAAAGACAGCTTAAAAACTGATTTAGAAAAGATTAAAGCCGAAATCAAACAGCTAGAGTCTCAAAAGCAAAAAGTCTTGCCGGCATCATCTAATAATACAGATGAAAGCGCTGATGCTCTTTCTAATATGGCTGAGGTCCAAAAACAGATTGATGCTCTTGAAATGAGCAATAAAGATTTAGAAAAGCAATTAGCTGATATTCAAGAAAAAAATCGTCTTTGGAAAATCAAACTTTCAACGCTGGAGAATCAAAAGCGTGATGCCAGTCTCGATGCAAATTACAAAGAGGCGGTTAGCCAGCCACAAAAAGTTCTACCCGAGGGAGAAATGGGAAATTTGCAAGCTCAATTGGATAAATCTTTGCAGAATGAAAAAGAGCTGACAGAAGCTTTGGCCAAAATCTCGGCAGAAAATGACAAATTGCCCCAAGAGACAGAAACGCTCAAGAAGCAGAATCGGGATTTAGAACAGCGGCTGAAAGTTTTAAAAAGGGAAATAGCCGCTAAAGAAAAGCAAAACGAAAAAATGCAAAAATCTGCGAAAAAAATGAAACCAAAATCGCAGGGTGTTTCTGGTGATTTGCTTAAGCAGAAACAGAATTTGGAAACAGAAGTCGCCAAGTTAACAAAGCAGCTGGACGCTGTGGGGAAAACGGTGGGAGAGTCCAAAGAGGTTTTAGAAAAAAAGCGTCAGCTGATGGACCAGATCATGCATTTGGATGCCGAAAATCAAGAACTCCATGCTAAGATCGACGCGCTTGTCGCAGAAACACCGTCGAAATAATACATATTAAAAAGGGGAAAGACATGGACGATATTTTAGAAATTTTAGCCAATGATGCACGGATAACGGCTGAGGAAATTGCAAAATTGACGCGCAAAAAACTCCCTGAAGTCAAAAAAGCGATTAAAGAATATGAAGAGGATGGCACCATTGTTAAATATAAGGCCGTTATCGACTGGGACAAAACCCGTGGAGAAAATTCCTCTTTTGTGCGCGCTTTAATCGAGGTAAGCATAACCCCTCAGAAGGATGTCGGGTTTGATAATGTCGCGGAGCGTATCTACAGCTTTCCTGAGGTGACAAGCTGTTATTTGGTTTCAGGCGCGTATGATCTTTTGGTTGTTGTCGAGGGGGAAAATATCCAAACGGTATCTAGTTTTGTGGCCTCCAAGCTTTCTCCTATGGAAGGCGTGCGCAGGACATCGACGCATTTTTTACTTAAAAAATATAAAGAAGACGGACAAATTTTAAAAAAGGGCCATAATCGCAAGCGCTTGGCGATATCGTATTAACCCGGATTTTGCATTAGCCTCGCTCCTGCGAGGCCTACGCAAAATCCGCCCAAAGGGCCGCATGTCTCGACCTTGTCGAGACGTGCTTAGGTTAATCCTTGCGGTAAACCGCAACCGAAGGCAAATTTTGCATTTCCCTTTTTTGCGCGACGGATCGTCGCGCAATATGTTGTAATGCAAAATTTGGGATTAAATAATATAAATTGATATTTGTATGGTCGGGTGACCTTGGAAGCGGGGTCCCCAGCCATACGAGCGGCAGGGGTTCCCCACGGGGGGATGGGTGCCGCGAGTATGGATGGGGTGCTGGAAAGCGCAGGACCCGACTCAAAGAATAGATTGAGCTTTATGAAAATTGCAAAACGTGTTGACCAGTTAGCCCCTTCGGGAATTAGGGCTTTTTTTGATTTAGTCTTGGGGATGAAAGATGTCATCTCCTTAGGCGTCGGTGAGCCGGACTTTGTTACGCCTTGGCATATCCGCGAGAAGGCGATTTCTTCTCTGCAGCAAGGCTATACCTCTTATACGTCGAATAAAGGCATGCCGCAGCTGCGGGAAGCGATCAACAAATTTTTAGGCCAGCGTTTCGGGCTTTCGTATGACTTTAATGAACAGATGCTTATTACCGTCGGAGTGAGCGAAGGCTTGGATTTGGCTTTTCGGGCGATTTTGGATCCCGGTGATCAAGTGTTGATTCACGACCCCTGTTATGTTTCTTACGCGCCTGTCGTTACTTTGACTGGGGGCGTGCCTATTATGCTCAAGACAAAACTGTCAACGGGTTTTAAGTTAACGCCACAGCTGATTGAAGAAAATTGCACCAAGGCTGTCAAGGCGCTGATGATCAATTATCCGTGCAATCCGACGGGAACTTCCTATACCAAAAAAGAACTGCAAGCGATTGCTGCGGTTGTCGCCAAACATGATTTGATTGTCATCAGTGACGAAGTGTATGATGAGCTC
>JAYRHV010000309.1:0-1732 GCA_041907165.1 Candidatus Omnitrophota bacterium
TCATCGTCTCGGGAGTCAGGATCATTCAGCAGTATGAAACCGGTGTTGTTTTTCAGTTGGGGCGCTATTCGCGCACACTTCTGCCCGGGCTTAATCTTATTATTCCTATGATTGAGACGGCGCGGGTTATCGACATGCGGGTTTTGACCAATGAAGTTCCCAAACAGCAGGCGATCACCAAGGACAATGTGCCGGTATCCATCAACGGCGTTGTGTATTTTCAAGTAGTGGACGCACAAGCGGCCGTGATCAAGGTTCAAAATTATTTGTATGCGGTCTCTCAATACGCGCAAGCCGCACTGCGGGATGTCGTCGGCGGCATGACGTTTGACGATCTTTTAGCGGAACGCCAAAAGATCGGGGATGAGATTGAGACGATCATTCAAAAGCAGGCCGAGACATGGGGGATTAAAGTCTCTGCGATTAAGCTTCTGGACGTGGATGTCCCGGAAGAATTAAAAAAGATGATGTCCCGCCAAGCTTCTGCCGAGCGCGAGAAAAGAGCGAACATCACCAAAGCCGAAGGCGATAAGCTTGCTGCTGTCAATTTGGCCGAGGCGGCAAAAACGATGTCATTTTCTCCCGGGGCCATGCAATTGCGAACGCTGCAAACGATCGATGGCCTTGGGCCGACAGCGTCGAACACGGTTGTCCTCGCTGTTCCCGTGGACATTATGGACTCGATCAAGGCATTGACCGCCAAACTCATTGAAAAGAAGCAGGAATAGGAATTTTGAAAATTTGCTATGTTTGCTATCATATGATATCATTTGAAATAGAATGATATCAATTTGTATGAAAAAGGAGAGCCTATGATTAAAGCAAGAATGATACCTTTGGGGGCGCGGATCCCCGCAGATCTTAAGAAAAAAGTTTCAAGTTATTGTGACCGCAAGGGCGTCAAGTTGCAGTTTTTTATTACGCAAGCTATTGCCGAAAAACTGTCGGATATTGATGAGGATGAATTTGATAAGAAGATTCTTGAGGAACGATTAAAAAATTCACAATTAACTTCGATCGCCCAGCTTAGCAAATACGTTAAGAGCAGAGAAAAATAATAAATGTATCACGTCACGATTGAAAAACGTGTTTATAAAGACCTCGATCGGATTGCTTTTTCTGATGTTGAGAAAATACATAGGCAGATTATCCTTTTGCAGAAGGATCCTCGCCCCGCGGGTTTTAAAAAGCTCAGTGGATTGAGTAACTGTTACCGATTGCGGCAAGGGAATTACCGTATCGTTTATACTATCAATGATGAAAAGAAACACATTAGCATTATGCTCATCAGGCACCGTAAAGATATTTATCGGGAAATGTTTTAAGGAGAACAAGATGGGAGAATCTATTCACGGGCATGAAGTTATGGAACTTATGCTCTCGTTGGGGAAGACTTTTACAAAGGAAAGCTTGGAAAAAGCTTTGCATGAAAAATTTGGCAAAGAGGCACAATATCATACGTGCAGTGCTGAAAATATGAGCGCTGCAGAGATCATTGATTTTTTGAATTCACGCGGAAAATTTATAAATTCAGCAGATGGTTTTCAAACGGACCGCAGCAAAATTTGTAGCCACTAAAAATTTGAGTTTATAAAGAAAACTAAAAATAAACAAGTCCGGTTTTTTCGTGATGATGTTACAATGACAAACAATCAGCAGGCACCAGAGGGTTCCTGGAATTGTTTTTTAACTGGATAACATAAAGGAGTTTGACATGGGAGATACAGGACCA
>JAYRHV010000310.1:0-4425 GCA_041907165.1 Candidatus Omnitrophota bacterium
CTTCTTTAAGGCTAATCGAATTAACAATCGCCTTGCCCTGAAGGCATTTGAGCCCTGCTTCGATAACCGCCCATTTGGATGAATCGATCATAAACGGGACGCGCGCAATATCCGGTTCGGATGAAGCGAGGTTTAAAAACTTGGTCATTGCCTTCTGTGAGTCGAGCATCGCCTCGTCCATATTGACATCGATAATCTGCGCGCCGGATTCAACTTGCTGACGGGCCACGGACAAAGCTTCATCATAATTCCCGGTGAGGATCAGCTTCGCGAATTTTTTAGAACCCGTGACATTGGTCCTTTCGCCGACGTTGACAAAATTCGTGTCAGGCGTAATCACCAAAGGCTCCAAACCGCTTAACATCGTAAATCCAGCAAGCGTTGGAACTTTTCGCGGCAAAATTCCCTCGAGCTCTTGGGCAATGGCTTTGATATGTGCCGGCGTACTCCCACAACAGCCGCCGACAATATTTAAAAAGCCCTCCTGCGCGAATCCTTTGAGTATCGCCCCCATCTGTTCGGGCGTCTGGTCATATTCGCCAAATGCGTTAGGAAGGCCAGCATTCGGATAACAGCTCACATAACAATCGGCGATACGCGAAAGCTCTGCAAGATACGGCCGCATATCTGCCGCGCCCAAGGCGCAATTAAGTCCAATCGACAATGGTTTAGCGTGCGCGACAGAAATCCAAAACGCTTCACTGGTCTGGCCCGACAAAGTCCGTCCGCTGGCATCCGTAATCGTGCCGGAAATCATAAGCGGCAAATTCTTGCCAATTTTTTCACAGTAAGTTAAAAAAGCGAAAATCGCAGCTTTTGCATTGAGCGTATCAAAAATCGTTTCAATCAAAATAATATCCACCCCGCCGTCGATAAGCCCGCGCAATTGCTCAGTATAAGCATCGACGAGCTGATCAAAATTAATCGCCCGATACCCCGGGTCATTGACATCCGGCGAGAGCGAAGCTGTTTTTGTCGTCGGCCCCAAGGCGCCGGCGACAAAACGCGGTTTATTGGGGTTTTGCTTTAAAAAAACATCAGCAACTTTTTTGGCGATCTTTGCTGAGGCGAGATTAAGCTCATAAACCAAATTTTCCATTTGGTAATCCGCCATGCTCACGGCGTTTGAGTTAAACGTATTGGTCTCAATAATATCCGCGCCAGCGGCTAAATATTCAGCATGAATCGCCTCGATAATCTCTGGCTTGGTCAAAGACAAAAGGTCATTGTTGCCTTTGAGATCTTGGCCGTAATCGGCAAAACGCTTGCCCCTATAATCACCTTCGGTTAATTTGTAGCGCTGAATCATCGTGCCCATTGCCCCGTCGATCAAGACAATGCGGTGTTTGAGAGTTTCTGATAAAAGATGATCATGCAGGAAAGATTTCATGGATTAACTCTTAATCCCCGTACCTTTTTGCAGAAGATAAAAATTAGCATAGGTTAGAATGCCGGCTAAAGCCAACAAAAAAAAGACACTGCCGGTCACACTGACGTCGGATAACCCATAAAACCCATATCGAAAGCCATTGACCATATAAAGGATAGGGTTAAACATCGATACTTTTTGCCAAACCCCCGGCAGGCTGTGGATAGAATAAAAAACCCCGCCTAAATACGTCAAAGGCGTCAAAACAACGGTCGGAAAAATCGAAACGTCGTCGAACTTCTTGGCAAAAATCGCATTGATAAGCCCAGCGAGCGAAAAAACCAAGGCCGTTAAAATAATAAAAATCAAAATGATGCCAAAATGTTGTATCACAGGCCGCGTAAAAAAAATCGAAACTAAAAAGACAATGACTCCAACCAAAATTCCGCGAATGACCCCGCCCATGACATAACCGGCGATAATGGCGGTATTTGACGTCGGAGAAACCAAAAGCTCCTCAATACTGCGCTGAAACTTTACGCTAAAAAAAGAACTGACCACATTGGCAAAAGCGCTGTTGATGACCGCCATCATGACCAAACCCGGGACAATAAAAGCGATGTAACTAACCCCCTGAATATCCCCGATGCGGCTGCCGATAAATTTTCCAAAAATGACAAAATACAGAGTCTGCGTGATAACCGGCGGCAAAAGCGTCTGCGTCCAGATACGGGTAAAGCGCGTAATTTCACGACGGACAATGGTTTCAAAAGCTATCAATTGTTCTTCAAAGGATGTACGCATAATTTTACTAAAACTTTCTTTTCGGGTCCTGTCTGTGCCTTCGACGTTTTGTCCTCGACGGCACCCATCCCCCCGTGGGGAACCCCTGCCGTCTGCGGGCAAAACGACTTCAGGCACAGCCACCCGAGCCTATTATCCACTTAACACTTCCAAAAAAAGTTTTTCCAAACGATGTCCCTTAGGCCGTATGTCGGTTAAAATCATCCCTGTTTTTGCCAAATCCGCGACAAAGTCATGCAAAGTTTCTTTACGGCTTAATTCTACCTCGAGCGTTGTCTCGTCAATAATTTTAGGCTCATAATGCGCTAAAGATCCGCTGTCCTTGACATGCTGGACACTGACCACATAAATTTCTCTCTCCATTAAAGAAACGAGCTTCTTAACCGAATCGTGCATAATAATTTCCCCGCCCTTGATGATCGCGGCGTTGCGGCACATTTGCTCGACTTCCTCAAGATAATGCGTGGTCAAAAGAATTGTCATCCCGGCGGCATTAAGTTCCCGCAAATACTGCCACATTTCATGACGGATCTCGACATCCACACCGGCCGTCGGCTCATCGAGAAACAAAATTTTTGGGCTATGCATAAGCGCACGGGCGATCATCAGCCTTCGCTTCATTCCGCCGGAGAGAGTGCGCGAAACGCTAAAACGTTTTTCCCAAAGCCCTAAACGCTTGGTTAACATTTCAGCCTGAACAATCGCCTCACGACGAGGGATCCCAAAATACCCTGCCTGCGTGACAAGAATATCCATCACTTTTTCAAAAATATTTAAATTGATCTCTTGGGGCACAACACCGATAAATTTTTTGACCTTTGAAAAATCATGGTCAATGTCACATCCTAAAACCTTGACTTGCCCGCTGGTCTTTTTGACCAAGTCCGTCAAAATCCCTATGATCGTCGTCTTGCCCGCGCCGTTGGCGCCTAAGAGGGCAAAGAAATCCCCTTCTTCAACGTGCAGGTTAATGTTCTTTAACGCCTGCGTGCCGCTGGCATAGGTCTTGGTTAGATTGGTAATTTCAAGCGCGTTCATATGGCTAACAAATTAGGACTTATTTTAGAGGTCTGCAGGATAACTGTGCTTTTCCAGAAGAGAATATTGCGCAAACCGATGATTTTTATAAATAATGTTTACAGATAAGAATATCACAAATCGCACTTATTTAAAGTTCAAACTTAGAACAATTTATTTCATTCAAACAGTTCTTTATTTCTTATCTTGCTGGGAGGTATATTCGCTCTGCAGTCTTTTGCGGACGCGATGCGAATTGGAGTCACGGATCACATTGTCAAGAACCTCAGCTAAATCAGTCCGTCCAGCACTTCTTAAAACAGCAACCTGATTTTTGGCATTTTCAATATCGCCCTTATCCGCGAAAGCCACGCCCAAATCATAATTAACTTCGCTATGCTCACCTTCCTTTGCGAGAATTTTCTTATATATTTCAATTGCTTGATCAAGATGGCCGTGATCATGCAAATTGCGCGCCTTATTGTAAAGCAATTGCTGGCCAAAATTCTTTTCACAGGAAAACGAAAAAAGCAAACAGCCTAAGAATAAAAGTATCCCTCCCAAAAATTTTATTTTCTTAGAGAACATGGGTGATTGATATCACTTAAATACTTATCCTAGTTGATATTATTTCTTTTTAATAAAAACTTTTGAATCGCGGCGGCAAAAACAGCCATGAACAAAGTGCAAAGCCCCAAAAAACTTAAATACAAATTACGTTTATACCCAGCGGGCTCATAAACAAAACGAATAGCGTAGGACCCAGCACTGGGGATCACGCAAGCCATAAAATTATAGTTCGCCCGCAAAACCGGCGTTGAGACACCATTTAAATACGCTTTCCATCCTTCGTCATAAGAATCAGCAAAAAGCAAATAACCAGCCGATGGCGCACTAAGATGACCTTCAACCTGATTGGGATTTGCCGCATCAATTGCAAGAACAACCGCATCTTTCAACTCTGCTCTTGGCAATGGCACCGAGTCTGAAAGCAACAAGGTTTTATGTGCATCAAAATTATTGTCCTTAAGGCGTCTCAAAAGCTTATCGTCGTCGAGGATCGTTTCCGCCGAAAAAAACAAATTTAATCGGCCAAACGCACTGGGCCTTTGGATCAGTTTCCCGGACTCATCAAAGCTATAGCGCACGGCGGACAAATCCAAAAACCGTGGATTATCTGTTGCATCTTCCGGATACAACATATAAATACCTTCAACATAACCAAAAGCAGTCAA
>JAYRHV010000311.1:0-1700 GCA_041907165.1 Candidatus Omnitrophota bacterium
CCGCTGAAGGGTCTCGATATCAATTTTACCGTCTTTGATAAGCCCGATGTCCTCGTGAAACTTTAGCCTCCCCCACGTTGCATAATCAACAAAACGTGTCACCTTTAGGCCGTTGTCCTCTTGAAATTTGCCAATCGCAATCCGCGTATTATTACCTAACGTTCCGTCGGGAGTTCCTGTGCTATAACCATAAATTTTTAAAAAGATCTGCACTTTTTTGACCTGCTCATTTGGCTGCATCGGCAATGTTTCGCCAATAATCTCTTTTTCTTCTGCTCCTTCTTTTTGGAGAATCCGATACACAAAATCACAGCCTGAAAATGTCAAAAAATACAAAAGGCCGGTGATGAGACAAAAAAAATATTTTTTAGAAAACGTCATGGCTTAAGAAGCAACGGCTCAATTTTAGAATAGAATGACCACGACGAATACAACCCGATATAAATAATGTCCCCTGCTTCCTTACATTTAAACAAAACTTCGTCGAAATCCACAACCCCAGCGCCGGTGGGGTTAAAATCCTGCTGTTGCGTTTCGCTTTTATACAAAATGACCTTGGCCTTAGACCAGAGCCGCGGCGAAGGACTGTTTAAAGCGGCATTGATTTTGCGGGCATAATTTTTTGTCCACAAAAAAACGACTTTGACAATTTGATCGACGGGACTTCTGGTTATGCCGTTAATTTCCAAAAAAACAAGGTCGGGATCAAACTCTGACAAAGTCGCCAGCAAAAACTTTTCGTCGACAACCCCGCGCGAAACAATCTTTTTTCTCGTGAGCTGGTCGACCATTTGTTTAACTTGCTTTGGATCGCCGCCAAAGACAACCGCGCGCAAAGGCTCGGTCCGTTTTTCTGTGCCGGGAATTTGGATTATTTCTGGAGAGTCGTCATTCATAAAAATTTTCCAAAAAAGGACGGATTTTGGGGATAAACGAAAACGGCGAATACAATCCGATATATTTTACATCCCCTAAAAGAGAACAAAGCCGAACAAGCTCGTCGGTATCTGCCATTTCTGCCGCAAGCGAACCTGTCGTGCTTATTTCGCTGTCACTTTTAAACAAAACGATCTTGCAATGCTGCCAAAGATACTGGCTGGGCGTATGCAAAAGTTTATTGATCGCCCGAGAGCGCGTTCGCATCCACACAAAAATATCGGCCACAATTATATCAAGCGATCGGTTCGTCGGCGCATTAACATCTATCAATATCAGTTCCGGGTCCACCTGATCAAGTTGTGAGAGAAGAGCTCTTTCATCATTAACTAACCGGACAAGAAGTTCTTTTTTTTCAAGCTGCTGGACAATCTGCCTTGCAAGCGGATACTCCATACAAAACACCAAAACTTTTTTACGCATGCCTTGATCGGGGCTTGCCGCCTGAGGATCTTTATCTTTATTAATCTTAGGCATCCGGCTATCCTAACGCAACTCTTGATTTAGAACCACTTCTTTTTTTTGAAATAAACCACCATCCCGACGGAAAGTGCAATCATAAATCCCCAAAGAGCAAAATACGCCCAACTCCATTGCAGCTCCGGCATGACTTTAAAATTCATTCCGTAAACCCCGACAATAAATGTGAGCGGAATAAAAATTGTCGAGAAGATCGTCAGCATTTTCATAACTTCATTTAAGCGAGTACTGACAAAAGACAGATAAATATCCTGCAACCCGCTTAAAATATCGCGAAACGACTC
>JAYRHV010000312.1:0-4565 GCA_041907165.1 Candidatus Omnitrophota bacterium
CCCGCCGCCTGAGGCAATCGCATAATCAAAACCTTTTGAATTAAGTTCTTTCAAAAGCTTTTCTGTCTTTTCCAAATAAAGTGGCGCAGACTTTTCATAAACATCACGCCCGTCGAGTAAAACGTGCAAACGCACCCGCTTGACACCCTCTTTGGCACATTCCTTAAGCATTGCCAAAAGATGATCGATATGCGAATGGACATTGCCGTCGGACAAAAGGCCGATAAAGTGAAAGGTATGGTTATCTTTTTTGGCGTTATCGGTAAGCTGTTTCCAAAGCGGCGTTTGAAAAATAGCCCCGTTTTTAATAACGTCATTGACCAAACTTGCCCCTTGCGCAAAAACTCGTCCTGCGCCCAGCGCATTGTGACCAACTTCACTGTTGCCCATATCCTCATCGGTGGGCATACCCACCGCCTTGCCGTGGGCTTTAAGCGTCGTATAAAGCTTGCTTTTAAATAATTCATTAAGGCACGGTTTTTTTGCCAAAAAAACACCGTCGCTGTCATCCTGTTTTCCTAAACCCACCCCGTCCATAATGACCAAAACCAAGGGCCCCGGACGACCCGAAAAGTTTGACAATTTTTTTAATTTTTCAACTGACATGATGACCCTTTCTTTATAAAAAATAATACCGCGCAATTAAAAATTAACTTGCGGCACTTGTTTCGCTTTTTCTTCGGCTTGGAAATAGACAGCAGGCTTGGTCAACCCCGCGCGGCCTGTAAAAAAACTTCCCAGCATAGAACGTTGATATTGGTTAAAATCTTTGACAGCATCATTATAGCGCATTCTTTCGACCGAGATACGGTTCTCTGTTCCCTCTAATTGCGTTTGCAAAGCTAAAAAGTTTTCATTGCTCTTTAGCTGCGGATAATTTTCCTGAACCAAAAGCAATCGCGAAAGAGCGCTGGACATCGCATTGGCATTTTCAATTTTTTCATCGATACTTGATGCTTGCCCCCACTGGCTGCGCAAGCGGGTGACCTCGGTAAAAATACTTTTTTCCTGATTGGCAAAACCTTTGACGGTATTAACCAAATTAGGAATAAGGTCATTGCGCCTTTGCAATTGATTGTCCACCTGCGCCCACGCGGCTTTGACCTGTTCATCTTTGTTGATGGCTGTGTTATATCCGCCCATGTACCAGCCAAAAGCCAATAATCCAACGACAACAACGCCAATAATAACCGGTAATAATACAGAACCTTTATTCTTCATCTCTCCTATCTCCTCTCACCCTTAATGAATTTACCTACCAACTTCCCCCACCGCCACCCCCGCCGGACGACCCGCCGCCAAAACCGCCAAAGCCTCCGCCAAAACTTCCACTGGATCCGCCGCCAAAACTTCCGCCCGACCAGCCGCTATAACCACCATAAAAGAAACCTGGCCTCAACAAAATGTAAATAACAAAAAAAACAGAAAGAAAAATAACCAACATGACAAACGATACATTAATATTTTGAGAATATCCACTCGGATCTAAAACCGGCAGCCCATCAATTTCGACACCGTATTCCTTCGCAATTTTTCCAACAACGGCAATCGTCCCCGCCCGTATCCCTTGCGAATAATCTCCGTTTTTAAAATACGGCACCATCAACTGCCGCACAATTTCTGAGCACGTCACGTCCGGCAAAGCGCCTTCCAAGCCATAGCCCGTCGTAATCCACGCCTTGCGGTCATTGACCGCGACGACGACCAGAGCGCCATTGTCCTTGCCCTTTTGGCCGATTTTCCATTTGTCAAAAACACGGATAGAAAATTGCGCGATTTCCTCGGGGCGCGTCGTCTTGACAGTCAAGACAGCGACTTGTGCTGTCGTTTTTTCATCCAGCGCTTGGATCACATTTGTCAGCGTCTGGCGGTCAGCATCATTTATCAGACCTGCAGAATCGTTAATATATCCTGTAACAGGAGAAATACTAGCCAGCTGCGCACACGCAACAGAATTAAGAAAGAACCATCCGGCAAGAGCTAAAAACACTTGCTTGAAAATTTTCATAAAGCATCAACTTTTTGCGCTAACGCGGAAAGCTCGCCTAAAAAATTCGCAAAATGCTCTGAAAGGATATCCTTGTCCATCAACTTTTCACCGCTCTTATGCCGATAAATCACCATAAACGCATTTTCCTGCAGCCCAAATTCCGCACAAAGCTGGCGAATAATTTCAGATTTTCCCGTGGGAGGTGTCTTTGCCTTTAAACGCAAAATATTGCGGAATATGGGAAAAAGCGTATTAAGTGTTTCTGCCAAAAGAGCGCTCAAGGACTGATGATGCCTGCCCGCGCTAAAATACGCTTGCCGCAAACGAATGAGCTTACCCTTAATCTGCTGCTCACAAAAAATCCGTATATTCGCATCATCAACCTGCACCGAGGCTAGAATATCCTCACCGTAAATCTGCACATAATTTTCTTTCATTTCCAAAAACTCAATCGGAAAAATATCCAAAGACGAAGTGATATCTTCCCTTGTCAAAAACAAGGGTGCGCTGATTCTCTTTTTAAATCCCGGCGTAACGAAGCTTAAACTTTCTTGGAGAACTTTAAAGTCAACTTTTTTAAAAACAAAAACAGAATTGATATCCGAAGATGCGGCAATAAAATTCTCGCCCGTCGCTGACCCATAGACAAAAACAGAAATCAGGTTAACCCCGTGAAATTCTTTTAATTTCTCAAAGTACGGCAAGAACTTGTCCGCTACGGATTTAGGCAAAACTTTACTTTCTGTCATAAAATTTTCGCAATTGACGCACAATGTGCAAGTTTCGTCTCATTGCGAGGAGGCCTTTAGGCCGACGAAGCAATCTATTAAAAGATTGCTTCGCTCCATTCGGTCGCCCCACAGGGACTCCCTTCGGTCGCTCGCAGTGGGCATAAATAGAGTCTCGACGATAAAAATCAAAATTAAAGATAGGACTTAGCGCGGCGCTTTTGGGCAACAGCCGGCTTTGCAGCTTGCGTTTCTTTAACCTTGGGGGCAGACTCGGGCTTGGTTTCCTTACCCATTAACTCCGGCATATTATAGGAAATCCACGCTTTAGAAAATTTCTTTAACCAATCCGATTTGGCCTGCTCAAAACCGATATCATGACCGGCCTTTTCGCTTTCGATCCACAGATGGCGGTTGATCTCGTCAATAACGCGTTGTTCCTTCAGCAGTTTTTCTAAATCGCCTTTGCTTATCGCAGTCATATCTCCCCCTTGATTAATATTAAGAAACCTTTGTAAAAGAGCTAACATTATTAATTGTACTTCTCTGTAAATCTATTGTCAAAGTTCTTTTTGGCAAAAAAGCGGCCCTATCAATTAAATTTGATAGAGCCGCTTTCATACCCCCAACCCCTAAACCCTAATCCCTGTTGTTCATTAAGCAATCGTCACCGATTTATCCAAATACACATCTTGGATCGCGTTTAAAAGCCCAACACCTTCTTTCATCGGACGTTGAAACGCTTTGCGGCCAGAAATAAGACCCATACCGCCGGCGCGCTTGTTGATGACGGCTGTCTTGACAGCTTCGGCCAAATCGCTTTCGCCAGCGGAGGCTCCGCCGGAATTGATCAAACCGATTTTACCCATATAACAGTTGGCTAACTGGTAGCGGGTCAAATCGATCGGATGATTGCTGGAAAGTTTTTCATAAACTAATTTGTGTGTCTTGCCGAATTTTAGAGCCGTATACCCGCCGTTGTTGGTCGGAAGCTTTTGTTTGATAATGTCGGCTTCGATTGTAACGCCTAAATGATTCGCCTGTCCGGTCAAATCAGCGGCCGTATGATAATCGACGCCGTCTTTGACGAAAGCGGAATTGCGCAAGTAGCACCAAAGAATGGTAAACATACCCAATTGATGTGCGCGATGAAAGGCCTTAGAAACTTCAACGATTTGACGGGCCGATTCGTCCGACCCAAAATAAATCGTCGCCCCCACGCCTGCCGCGCCCATGTCCGCGCATTGCTCGACGGTGGAAAAAAGAATTTGATCGTATTTATTCGGATAAGACAAAAATTCATTGTGATTGATTTTGACGACAAAAGGAATTTTGTGCGCATATTTGCGAGAGGTCAAGCCTAAAACACCAACGGTGGAAGCGACCGCATTACATCCGCCCTCGATGGCAAGTTTCACGATATTCTCCGGGTCAAAATACGCAGGGTTGGGGGCAAATGATGCGCCCGCCGAGTGTTCGATGCCTTGATCAACAGGCAAAATCGACAAATAACCGCTTCGGGCCAAACGGCCGTGATTAAACATCCAGTTCAAATTTTTTAAAACATTGTTGGACCTATCCGAATTAATAAAGGTCTTGTCTAGATAATCGGGGCCCGGCAAAGTCAACTGGTCAGCCGATATCGTTTGGCATTTGTGTTCCAAAAGACTTTTTGCTTCACTTCCCAACAGTTCCACGATCTTACTCATTTGCTTACTCCTCTATGTAGTGGATTTATTTATAAAAATCAAATGCAGTCTCAAAACTAAAAACGCATTATATAGCGGGTTTTTAAAAATGCAAAAAAATTATTTTGCTGGCCGCGATGATTTTATTAACTTTATTGC
>JAYRHV010000313.1:0-2279 GCA_041907165.1 Candidatus Omnitrophota bacterium
AAATCTTTAGTCTTGTCGCGGCTTTGGATAAACGGCTCGAGCTTTTTGACCAGATTTTTAACCTGTTTGATATCCGCATCCGACAGTTTGTCTAAATCAAACGCCGCATACGTAGACTGCGTAACCCAAAACAACATCAGTCCCAACAAAATAATTTTTTTAAGATTCATTTTTGACCTTCCTTACTTAACCGCACGAATCGCGACGATGCGTTCTAAAAGAGAGCCTTTCTTCGACCCTTTCCCTAAAGAAAGATCTGAAACAATGACTCGGTTGACCACGCGCGTTTGGTCTTTATCAGTTCCCGGTTCTCGGTAAGCAAAAGCTTCGTGAATCGCGTAGGGCTCGTCTGCCACCATCCCCAGATACAAAACAATATGCCCTTTTAATTGCGCCAGCGTTATCCCGGGCAGAGCTTTTTTAAAAATTTCAGCTTGCCCTTTGGTGCCCAAGAGCTCTCCGACCTTTCCCTGTTCTGAAGAATTGCGCGGCAGCGCAATACCGACGGTGGCAAAAATTTGTTTTAAAAATGCCGAGCAATCCTGCTGGCCGTTTGCTCCACCCCAGCCGTAAGGAGCATTGAGCATTTTAAAAGCTTGTTCAATGATTGTGCGCGGCGTATAAGCCAAAAACCCGATATGGATATCTGCCCGGTCAATAAAAAAATTTTGGCCGGGTGCAATTAAAACTTCCGCACTGTCTGCAGAAATTCGGCTGACCACAAACTTGGCCCCCATTCGAACGTAATCATAAAATTGCGTACGTTTTGCATCACGGTAAAGGTCCGCTTTAGCGGACACAACAACAGCAAACTTCTTGGCGGCCAGAAATTGTTTAAACTCGCCCGGCGCGACAAAAACCAAATCCTCTTTTTTGACCCAGCCGGCACTGGACTGTGTTTGTGTATAAACCCATCTCTCATCCAAAGTTTCAAAAAGGACAAGAAGCGGCTCTCCGGCGTCCAAAGAGCTATTCTGAACTTCGTCAAACTCAAAATCAAACGCTTGCGCGGTCAAAATTTCATCTGTCGGCAAAAGCCGCTGGTTGGTCTGCCGCACGACAAAAGCCTGACCCAGATGCCAATCGGGAGTATTCTCAAGAATGATATTTTCTCTGAGCTGATGAAAAAAATCCCGTGAAGCCGGTTTTCCCTGCCTGTCAAAATAATCACCACGCTCAAACTTACTCATTTCTTTTTGAATTTGCAACAGGCTGACCTTATAGTCAAAAGCATCGAAGTCGAGCAAATCTTTGGTCAAACCCGTTTTAATTAACTTCTGATTAAAACTTTCTACGCCTGCGGCGTCCAAAATAACAGCATCCGGCGACGGATGATGCGCAATCCAAAATCCGGGCCGCTGCATTTGTGCCGTTGTGCCCGGGATCAAAGACGCAGCTGCATAATTTAACCTCTCCTCAGCCGGGGAAGCAGCGAATGACAAGCCTGCCAACATTAAAATCAGATAATATGTTTTTTTCATCCGGACACCATTTTACACAACTGGGAGGTAATAATTCCCAGATATGTTCCCATAATATTGCCTAAAATCGCAAGCAGAAGCCCCACACTGGCCAGACCTGATTGATAAACTTGTGCGACAATAGGGGCAGAAGCTACCCCGCCAATATTCGCTTGGCTGGCCACAGCAACTAAAAACATCGGGGCCCGAAGAATTCGCGCCGCAAGCAAAAGCCCTAATCCATGAAAAATAACGACGAGAAAACCTGCGCCGATCAAAACAAAAGTTGAACTGATATTGACTATATTAGCTTTAGCACCGATTGTTGTCAGCACAAAATACAAAAGAAAATACCCAATGCGCGAGGTGCCGTAGCTTTCAAGTTTTCGCGCCCTTGTAAACGAAAGCACAATTCCTAAAACAGACGCCGCGATGATCGTCCACGCATAAGATGAAAAAATGTCTTTTACCGTCGGCAAATGCTCCCCGACAGATTGCGCTATCAGAGAACCGGCCAGAGCACACAAAAAAATAAACAAGGTAAAACGCCAAGAACTTTTTTCATTTAACGGATTGGCAAGTCCCCTCGTGCGGGCGGCTAAATCATCAAGAATCCTGCGGTCGCTATGATTGATGCGGTCAAATTGCCATTGAAAACCGCTGGCGGCGACCAAAAATCCCAGCCACACATACGGCACAACTGTGTCGACGACAACCATGGGCGTAAAAACCTCTTGCGGGGTCCCAAGTGCTTCTTTGACTGCGATCATATTCGCACTGCCGCCAATCCATGATGCCGACAAAGCGCCAAAACCCGAC
>JAYRHV010000314.1:0-1782 GCA_041907165.1 Candidatus Omnitrophota bacterium
CAAAAGTTTTCTTTTTTTCCATGCCTTTGGGGATAATGCCAATCGTCCCGCAAAAAACTAGCGGGTTGCCGACAAAGCCTTCGTCAAACAAGACCGCGCCATTGACCGTCGGGATGCCCATCTTATTGCCATAATCCCGCACGCCGCTGACGACCCCTTTGATCACACGCTTAGGATGCAGTGTCCCTGCAGGCAAACTTTTTAAGTCTGTATCCGGCGGGGCAAAACAAAAAACGTCTGTATTGCAAATCGGTTTGGCGCCCAAACCTGTTCCCAAAATATCACGGATCACTCCCCCGATGCCGGTATTCGCTCCGCCAAAAGGCTCAAGCGCGCTGGGATGATTATGTGTCTCGACTTTAAAACAAACATGATCGTCTTTGTCAAATTTGATAACCCCGGCATTATCATGAAAAACCGACACACACCAAGGCTTGTTTAAATCATAGGTCGCTTTAGCAATAGTTGACTTTAACAAATTGCGGATCATTGTCGTCGTAAATTTTGAGCCTGTTTTAACACGATAACGGATATTGCCACGGAATGTTTTGTGGTGACAATGTTCACTCCACGTTTGGGCGACGGTTTCTAATTCGCAGTCGGTAGGATTTCGGCCTAGCTTTTTAAAATAATTTTGTATGGCCTGCATCTCGGCTAAGTTTAAAAACAACTGGCCTTGTTTGCTTAGCTGCAAAAGCTTGGCTTGGTCGGCAAAAAGAAGATCGACAAGACAAACATTGACTTTGTTCGATAAATGTTTGTCTGCCTTCAGAGGCGATGCAAAACCTTTGACCAGATGCTGTATCAGCTTGTTGGAAAGGACTTTTTCAACGATAATTTTAAGTTCCTCGTCGGATAGCTTGCCTTTAAAGTGGTACTGACGGGCCGTGCGGACACTCTCTGCCGTCTCAATGCCTAAATCACGTATCCCTTTAAGCGTCGACTCCTCGACAGGGTCCATGACTCCGGGATTGTAAGCGATTTCAACAACATGGTCGCTTTCGCAAGTAGCGAGGCTGTATTCATGGGCAGGACAAAAATAATATTCTTGGGTGACTTTATCGGTCAATAATTCCGATGCAATAAGCGAAACTTGTTGTGATGTCAACTGGCCGCTTAAAATATAGACCTGCACAATACGGACATCTTCAATGCCGCGCAAAAGAATATCCGCAATATCTTTTTTAATACTTTCTGCGGCAGGATCTGAAATCCCTGCTTTATCTTTTATTTGTGCACGCCAGATCATAGTGTGGAACAACTAACGGCTGACTCTGCTTAAAACTTCTTGGTAGGCTTCTTCGATATTGCCTAAATCCCGCCGGAAACGGTCCTTGTCGAGCTTTTGATTTGTCTTAGCATCCCAAAGCCGGCAGGTGTCCGGAGAAATTTCATCGGCTAAAATGACCTTACCCTTGTAGCGGCCAAATTCTAATTTAAAATCGATCAGCTTGATATTAAGCAAAGAAAAGAACTTCAACAAAAGCTCATTGATTTTTAAAGTGTATTTTTTAATCTGTTCAACTTCCTCGTCGCTGGCGAGTTTAAGCGCACGGATATGCGTTTCATTGATCATCGGGTCATTGAGCTTATCTTCCTTATAACAAAACTCAAGCACAGGGCACGCCAGAGCTGTTCCTTCTTCCAACCCCAAAATGCGCGACAAAGAACCCGCCGCAACGTTGCGGACAATGACCTCCAAAGGAACGATGGTCACGCGTTTGACTAACATTTCGCGATCGCTTAATGATTTTTCAAAATGCGTAGGGATCCCTTGAGCGA
>JAYRHV010000315.1:0-2840 GCA_041907165.1 Candidatus Omnitrophota bacterium
GGTGCTGATTCGTACAAAGCGTTTAAGACCATCACGCTTGCCTTGGCCAAGAGTGGCATCGTTACGGGATTTTTTCTTGTCTTTGCCCGCAGTGTCGGTGAGTTTGGCGCAACGATTATTCTCGCCGGAAACATCCCCGGCAAAACGCAGACTATTGCCTTGGCGATTTATTCAAAAGTTTACAGCGGTCAGGAAAGCAGTGCTTGGCCTTTGATTGTTTTTGCTATGATTTTTGCGTATGCAGGGTTGGCGCTGAGCAATTATTGCCATCGTTCCAAACAAATTGAGGCTGGAAAATAATGTTTGCCCGCTTTAAGATTTTTACAGAGCTAGGCGATTTTAAACTACAGGTGGCCGGAGAATTTAAAAACGGCATTACTGGTGTCTATGGTCCTTCGGGAAGCGGCAAAACCACATTTTTAAAATCATTAGTAGGTTTTATTAAACCGCAAGCAGGAACGATCATTGTTAATGAACAAGTCTACTTTGACTCAGAGAAAGAAATTTTTTTACCTCTTGAACAGCGCCGTATTGGAATGGTCTGGCAGGATGCGCTTTTGTTTCCGCATATGACTGTCGAAGAAAATATTTTTTATGGCCGTCGTAAAAGTTGTCTTGCGTCGTTCTCGGCGAGTGTCATTGAGATTTTTGATATTCAAAAATTATTAAATCGCAATCCGGACCATCTTTCCGGCGGTGAAAAACAGAGAGTTGCGATTGCCCGCGCGCTTTTGCATGAGCCGCAGCTTCTTCTGATGGATGAGCCGGTCAGTTCGATAGACCCCATGACTCGCCAAAAAATTCTTTCGTATTTGCGAATCATCAACCAAGAATTTAAAATCCCCATTTGTTATGTGAGCCATTCGGTTTCAGAGCTTATGTTTTTATGTCAAGAGGTGCTTGTCTTTGAGCGGGGGCATCGGCTAACTTTGGATGTGCCGGAAAAGGTTTTTATCAATGAGCGGCTGCTTTCGACGATGGATGAGGATTTTGAAAATATCCTTGAGCTTTCTGTCATAAAGCTTAGGCGCGATGAAAGGGTTGCTGAGCTGGATTTGGGAGGATGTCTTTTAAGAACTGCTTTTCATCAGGACACGACACCAAAAGTTTTAAAAATTGGGATCAAGGCTAAAGACATTCTTATTGCGCTTGAGCCAATCAAGGGGATTAGCGCGCGCAACAAATTCCCAGCGCTTATCGAAAAAATTGAGCTGGCAGGCGATGTGGTTATGCTCTGTTGTCAGGTCAATAATCGCCGGCTCTGGGCAGAGATTACGCCGGGTTCGTTTAGGGAATTGCAGTTGCATACCGGACAAATTATTTATTTGATTATTAAATCCAGATCGGTCAGGATTTTTGACTAGGAGAATTTATGAAAAAAAAGAAAATGCAAGACTCATCAGGGATGGTCGATATCAGCAATAAAAGCACGACAGCGCGCAGTGCGCTGGCAACGGCTACGATTAAAATGAGCGCTGCTGCTTTTAAAATTCTTATGACCAGCGGTTCGCCTAAGGGGGATGTTTTTGAAACCGCAAAGGTCGCCGCGATTATGGCAGCAAAGTCAACCCCTGCGCTTATCCCGCTGTGTCATCCGCTGATACTTAACAAAGTCAATATTCGCTTTGAAACATACAAGAAAACATCTATGATATCTGTCATCGCACAAGTTAAGTCCGACGGTAAGACCGGCGTTGAGATGGAGGCGCTCACAGCCTCGACGATAGGGTGTTTGACGATTTATGACATGTGCAAATGGGCCGACAAGGACATGACTATCGGCGATGTCAAACTTTTAGAAAAAAGCGGTGGTCAAAGCGGACACTATAAACGAGCATAATTTGATATGAAAAAATATCTGGTTGGCATTTGTGCTTTTAATGAAGGGCAAAAGATACGGCGTGTCATGCAAAAATTTTGCGATGATCCGCTGTATGATATTTTGATTATCGATGATGCGTCAACCGATAAATCATTAGAAGATCTGCCGCAAGGCCGACCGGTTAGGGTCATTACTAACGCAACACAACAAGGGGCAGGGTTTGGCGTGCGCAAGATTTTTGAGTATGCCCAAAACAAAGGATACGAAGCGGTTTTTTTTGTTTCCGGCAATGACAAAGACGATCCTGCAGATATTGCAAAGTTAAAAAACGCCATCGAGCAAGGCTTTGATCTGGTTCAAGGCTCACGGTATTTGCCGGGGGCCAAACATGGCCAAATGCCGTTTTATCGACGGGTCGCAACGCAATATGTGCACCCGTTTATTTTTTCGCTTGTCAGCGGCAAAAGAATTACCGACAGCACCAATGGTTTTAGGGCGGTGCGGCTTTCTATTTTAAATGATCCAAGGATTAATTTGAACCAACAGTGGCTTAATGAATATGAATTAGAGCCGTATCTTTTTTTTAAAGCGATACGTTTAGGTTACAAAGTTTGCGAAGTGCCCGTCACCAAAATTTATCCGCCTAAAGTCGAAGGGTATACCAAGATGAAGCCTTTTTCAGGTTGGTGGAGCATATTGCGACCATTATTTTATTTGGGGCTAGGATTAAAGAAATGAAACGAGTAAAAATCTTTTATGTTTTAGCGGTTTTGGCTATTACCGTGGGCATTGTTTTTCGTTTTTATCAAATTACCAAAAGCGATTTTATTTTTTATGACGAGGGCTATTATTTAAACTGGAACCGGCCTTTAGGCCAAGTGCTTTTGCATCACAAGTTATCCGGCATTGAAGAAATTTCAAAGGCAAGTTTTGCCTATGTGAGCCGTTGTCTGGCCAGCGGAAAAACGTTGTGGTTTATGCTGGCTGATTTACGGATTTTTTGGGGAGGTTTGGAAGA
>JAYRHV010000316.1:0-1956 GCA_041907165.1 Candidatus Omnitrophota bacterium
ATGTTACGTATGCAATCAACACAGGCATCGTCGGTCAAAATCCGGGCCCGGGATTTTTGTTGCGTTTTTGGGCGGCGGCGTTTTATTTGAAAAAATTCTTTTGGCCGGTTATCTGCGTTCCCCATTATTTGCCGCCTTTGCCGGTGAGCATCTTTCGTTTTGAATATGCCTTATCTGTGGTGCTGGTGGCTTTAAGCGTTTTTTCTTTTTTTAAATACCGCAACCCTTGGTGGCGATTGGCGCTGTTGTGGTATTTTCTTTCCATCTTTTTTATCCTCAATTTTGATTATGGCCGTGTGGTCCAAATGGTGGCCGACCGTTATATGTATCTTCCCAGTGTCGGATTTTGTTTTTTTGCTGGGTTTGTAGTAGAAAATTTACGTCAAAAAAAATTCTTTTTAACCGCCGTCGGGAAAATAGTGCTTTGGGCCTGCCTATTGAGCGTTGCTGTGTTTTTGTCGATTAAAACATTTTGTCAGGTCCGAATCTGGAAAGATTCTTTTACTCTTTGGAATTACACGATTAAACATGCACCAACATCTTATTTAGCTTTTAACAATCGCGGCCGTATCTATGAAAAACAGCAGCAATTTGATTTGGCCTTGGCGGATTATAAGCAAACGATACAGCTTAATCCCCAGTATGAAAAAGGATATAAAAATTTGGGGATGGTTTATGAAGGCTTAGGCAATATTCCTGCAGCCATTGAAGCTTATTCCAAAGCGATAGAAGTCAAGGCTAATTATAGCGCTGCGTATAATAACCGTGGTTTGCTTTTTGAAAAAAAGGGCGACAACTCATCCGCTTTAGCCGATTTTACCCAAGCGATCAAAGGTGACCCGAATTATGTTTTAGGCTACGTCAATCGTGGCGCGCTTTTAATGAAAATTGGAAAAATCGAGCAAGGCTGGCGAGATATAAACACCGCAATTGTTTTATATCAGAGAATGGGTGCTTATGATCAAGCCTTGAGGCAAGCCCAAGCTGCGCGTCAGGGTGGTTGTCCCGTCAATCAAGAATATCTTAATCAATTGACGCAACAATGTCTTGCCAAACACCAGTGTTTAGTCAAGCCGGCCTTTTAATTCTTCCGCAGAAGATGTTTGTTGCTTTTAACAGTCCGTCCCTGTATGATGGCCTCTTCTTTAATAATGAAAGGAACACTATGAATGAACACTTAAGTCGGGGCGATGAGACATCAGTGTCTGGATCGCAGGGGGATGTTGTTTTTTTGCTAAAAAAATTGCAAGAACAGTTGACTTTTTTGGAACGCAAAGTTGATATTTTGATCAGCCAGTCCAAGGAAAAGCCTTCGTTTAATAAAGAGCGCACTTTTTCGAAACCTGCCTTTAGGTCGTCGGGTTCTTCTTATGGGGACAGCAGGTCGTCTCGCAGTGGCCCGCCCAGAGAGCAAAGTTATGAATCGGGCAATCGTTCCTCGGGAAGACCTTCTTTTGGGCATAGGGACAGCCGTGGCTTTGAGGCCAAGAAGAAACCGTTTTTTGCAAAGAAACATAAGCGATAAAATTTTTTTCAACGCGCCTTAAAGAGTAAGGCGACTAAACCAAAACAGGAGAATCACATGGCTTTTCAAGGTGGATATGACCGTGGCCCGCGCGAAATGCATAAGGCAGTTTGCGCTGATTGTAAACAAGAGTGCGATGTCCCTTTTAAACCGCGCCAAGACCGTCCCGTGTATTGCAAGGACTGTTTTTCTAAGCGCAAGGGCGACAGCCGCTAAAAAGGTAAATTTTGCCCCGGCTAGTCCGTGTGTTTCACGGATTAGCCGGGGATTTTGTTTTCATGATATAATTAAATCTTTTCACAGCAAAAATGTTCTGGACAAATTGTAAACAGTATTGACAATTTGTCCAAACGTGTTAAGCTTTATTATTATGATAAAACGTTTTGCTGAAAGCAAACTTAAGGCATTGGCACAATCTTTCCCGGCTGTGG
>JAYRHV010000317.1:0-3160 GCA_041907165.1 Candidatus Omnitrophota bacterium
GAAACCTGCTGAAACCGCCAAGCAAAAATTGGCCAGTTTAGATTCTCCCAACGCTTTGGATTTTGGAGATGTATCTTCAGCAGCTTTAGTTGCAAAGGTCTGGAAAGCCTCCAGCGATAATAATCAGCAAGCTGTAGATGCGTATGTTGCTAAAATCTTGGAGCTTTATGAAGATAAGGCCAAAGAGATGCAAAAATCATTGACCGAATATGCTTGGGAATCCAAGGAAAAGATTTTTTCCTATTGGGCTTTAAACGATGTTGGAACGGCACTATTTGCCAAGGGGGAATTCTATCGCAAGGCGGGTAATGTTGAGGAAGCCAAGAAAGCATATCAAAAATTGATGGATGAGTTTTCATATGCACAGTGCTGGGATCCGCAAGGATGGTTTTGGAAGCCTGCCGAAGCTGCCGCAGAAAAGATCGCAACGCTAGAAACAAAAGATACGAAAAAATAGGTAATAGCTTTTTCTTATAGTCCTCTCCTTTTTGTCCAAATTGCCGTCGGGCAAAAAGGGGAGGACTTGTCTGTTTGCCTAAAAATTGTGCAACTTCTCTGGCGCTTTAATGGTTTTTGGGCACAGGTTGTCATCTTCGCAGGGACTCTATTTTCAAATAATTTTTGTGATTGTTTACGAATGAAAGTGAGTTAAAGCATGAAATTTTTTAGTTTGGCGCTGATTGTGTTGCTGCCTTTTTTGACGGGCTGCGATAAATTCTCTTCAAAAGCTACCGCAGCGGATACGTCAGATGAAACTTCAACGCAGAATTTTAAGCCTTTCTTTATTTACAAAGACCGGGGCGCGAGCGTAAACCATTTTGTTCCATCAGGTTTTATGCCCAATGGAAAATGTTTGAAATTTGATGATAATTGGAAAGACAATTGTTATGAAGGATCAAGCTGTATTAAAGTTTTTTTTGATGTTGCGTGCGCTTTGAATGACCAAAAATGGAGCGGTGTTTATTGGCTAAATCCAGCCAACAATTGGGGCAAACAAAAGGGTGGGTTTAATTTGCAGGGGGCGCAAAAATTGACGTTTTGGGCCAAAGGCGAAAAGGGGGGCGAGCGTATTGAGGAGTTTAAAATCGGCGGCATCAGCGGGGACTATCCAGACACGGACAGCGCGGTCATTGGCCCGGTTATTCTTACCAACCAGTGGCGTCAGTATACCATCGATTTACGGGGCAAAGATTTGTCTTATATGAGCGGAGGCTTTTCGTGGTCAACCAGCGTTGACGCCAACCCGGAAAATTGTATTTTTTATTTGGATAATATTCAATATCAGTAGGACAAATACAAATTCTCCATATTTTGGCGAAGGTTTTTTTGCAAAAACACAGACCTCGTCGATAAAAACCCAAAAAAACATTTTACCTTTTAGAGAATTCCCGAATTTTTCTTGTATTGATTTTTTTCGTTTGCTATAGTCTATACAAGTTTATCAATTTTTTTAAGGAGATCATATGTCGCAAGCCGCAAAACAAGTTTTGGGTATTCTTGTCGGGGTCCTTTTGTGTTGCGCTCTTGCTTTTTGTGGGGTCCTTGCCGTTAACAACAATAATCTTTCCAAAGAAAAAAATAATTTATCTAAACAGCTCGATGACTATCGCACGCGTGAAACAAATCAAGCGATCGAACATAAAAACTTGCAGGACAAATTTGCTGCTGTCGAAAAAGAAAAGAATGATCTTCAGGCTAAGATCAATAGCGTCGGCGGAAATATTGATGAAATATCTTCAAAAGTCAAAGATCTGACCCGTGAGCGGGATGATTTAAAGAGCCGTTTTGACATTTTGCAAAAAGAACGCGATGATCTGACAGCAAAATTGATCGAAAAGTCTAAATCAGCGGCCCAAGATTTAGCAAAAAATACGCAAGTTGCAAAAAATGACAACGCGAATTTAGAAGAAAATGATAAAACAAAACCCGGCTCGCCGGATGATGAGGATTATTGGGCAAAGATTTTGAAAGCCAAAGCCGCTTTGCAGATGGATCTTGAAAAAGTTAAAGATGATCTCTCCAAGAGTACGTTAGAGATCAGCGAACTTAAGAAGCAAAATTCCGATTTGCAGATGGAGATAAGCAAACTTAACACGGACAAAGAAGCAATTGCCCGTGAGATCAAGTATGGTAATGATTTGGCCAAAAATCTTTCCCTTGAATTGGCTCGCGCGCAGAGTGAAAAACAATTTATGTCTGACAGGATGGCTAAAATTGCCGATGAAAACACCAATTTGCATGAACAGCTCAAAAATTTAACTTCCACCAAGGTCGCTTTAGAAAGAAGCATTGTCAAGCTGCAATCAGATAAAAAACAGATCGAAGGCAAACTTTTTGAAACGGAAGGTGTTATTTCTAATCGTGTCGAGCAGATTTATCAGCTTAAAGATAGCCTCGAAAAAGATTTTAAGCCAGCCGTAAAAAATCCTAAAACAGGCGAAGTGGATTTGTCGCCGATCATTATCAATTCGTCTGATAAGAACGCGACCGAAATCAAGCCCCAGCCGGCTTCAGTCAACGGCAATGTTGTCAGCATCAATGATGAAAACAATTTTGTGATTGTCAATATCGGCGAAGATTCAGGGATTAAGATAGGCGAGAAGCTCAATGTCTATCGGGGCGCAGATTTTATCGCTGGCCTTGAAGTAATACAGATCCGAAAAGACATTTTGGCTGCGGATATCAAAAATAAAATGAAGCCTATTGAAGTTGGCGACAGCGTTAAATAACATAAATATTTATTTTCAGTGTCTGAAAACCGCAAAGCCAGTATTGATGATGTTGCCCGTCGGGCGAAAGTTTCTATAACCACTGTTTCCCGCGTTATCAATAAAGTATCTACCGTCAGCAAAAAAAATCAAATTAAAGTTGAAGAAGCGATTGCGGCTTTAAAATATAAGCCGGATATCAGTGCCCAGCGGTTGGCGCGCGGAGCCAACAATGCTGTTGGACTTGTCATGCCGGGATATCCGGGGATTTTTTATTCATTCTATGCTATTGAAATTATTCGCGGGGTAGGGCATGCCTGCGAAATTTTAAAGCAAGATTTGGTTTTTCATATTACCAATGGATACAATGATCTTAATACTAATAGCGTCGGGGGTGTGATTTTTGCCGACATTATTGAGAATCATAAGCAGGTCGTTGCAGCCCTTGAAGC
>JAYRHV010000318.1:0-10965 GCA_041907165.1 Candidatus Omnitrophota bacterium
AGATGAGCATGGGATACGGGCCAAAGAAAGACTGTTCTCCCCACGCAACAACGATCAGCGCTGGGATTACGGCGCTCAACCGCCTGAGCTCTGGGACCTTTATCAAACCCAATTAAACGACGCTCAACATTTTCGCGTCCATCCGCTTTTAGGCTGGCGCGAAATTGATATTTGGGACTACATCGCCCAAGAAAAAATCCCCGTCGCAGATCTGTATTTTGCCAAAGACGGCAAACGTTTTCGCTCGATCGGCTGTAAGCCTTGCTGTGCGAGCGTTTCGTCAAACGCCAATTCCCTTCAAAAAATTATCCATGAACTTTCGACGACAACAATTTCCGAACGCAGCGGACGAGCACAAGACAAAGAAGATTCTTACAACATGCAAAAATTGCGCAGTCTAGGTTACATGTAATGGACCAACAACCCCAGCAACTTAAAATCGCCGTTTGCGGCCATATCGACCATGGAAAATCAACCTTGATCGGACGGCTGCTTTTAGACACCCGGTCTCTGCCCGACGATAAAATCAAAGAATTAAAAATCATCGGCAGAACTTTTGGGCCGCAGACACAATTAGCGCACCTCTCTGATCAACTCAAAGAAGAACGTGAGCGCAATATCACCATCGAAACCACGCAAATTTTTTTCAAGACCCGCAAACGCCCCTTTTGCTTAATTGATACGCCCGGGCATTTGGAATTTATCCGTAACATGTTAACCGGCACCAGCCAAGCGCAAGCAGCACTGCTGCTTATTGATATTAACGAAGGCATCGCCGACCAAACACGCCGGCACGCTTATCTTTTTAATTTTTTGGCGATCCCCCAAATCATCGTACTGGTCAACAAAATGGATCTTGTGCAATATTCACAAAATCATTTTGAAAAAATCAAAATGCAACTATCTTCCCTGTTTGCAGATCTTAGTGTAAAACCTTTGGCTATTATTCCCATCAGCGCCCAGGAAGGTCAAAATATTTCCTCTACTCCAAAAAAAATGCCGTGGTATCACGAGCCTTACTTGCTTAAGGCGCTGGATGCTCTAGCTGATGGCCCAGAAGAAAACACCAAAGGCCCCTTGCGCCTCGCGGTTCAAGATGTTTACCTCCACGGCGATGAAAAAATTTTCGTCGGGCGCATTGCCTGCGGGAGCCTCAAACAGGGACAGAAGCTCATTGTTCTGCCACAAAAAAGTCCTGCCGTAATCAAGTCTATTAAAGTTTTTGACGAAAACAAAAAGTCCGCTGCCGCCGGCGAGAGTATTGGCGTGACGTTGATGACAGACACAGCTATCAAACGCGGTGACATTCTCTGCGCCGATATAATCCCAGCTGAAAAAACAAAATCTTTTGAGGGCAATATCTTTTGGCTAAGCCCCAAAGAGCTTGCGCAAGAAGATCGAGTGGTTGTTCAATGTTCAACACAAAAATTTGATTGCAAAATTACAAGAATCATTCAAGCGATGGATACCGCTGACTTAAAAATCACAGAAAAAAACCCGCGCAGCTTAAAACAAAATCAAGCCGGCTTAATCGAATTTACAGTTCTTTCCCCAGCGGTTTTAGAGAAATATTCTCATATTCCCGAATTAGGACGCTACTCGATTGAAAATCCCGACGAGCTTTGCGGCGCAGGAACTGTTTTATCCGTTGCCAAAGAATAAATTTATGACTATGCTAAAAAAAACCATCGCTCTTTTCGGCATCTTTTTTCTTACTGCCACTGCCCTGTGCGCCGAGCAGGACAACGGCCTTTCGCGCCCTGACAAACTAAAATCCATGATGGCCTTGACCTATTTGCAAGGCTACTTTAAGGCCCCCGAAAAAACCAATGTCACGCTCTACAATCGTCTGTTAAGTGACAAAGGATACAACCTTTACTCGTCGGGACATGCCGCCTATGCGGCCCTGATTGATATGAAAGGCCATGTCCTTCACGAATGGGCCTATGAGACAAAAAAAGTCTGGCCTCAAAAAACTTTTGACGAAACAACACCGTTTTGGGAAAACATCTATTTGTATCCTAACGGGGATTTGCTGGCGATTTATCATAATGGCGGGATCATCAAAATTGATAAAAATTCAAAGTTGTTGTGGTCTTATGATTGCTCTGCGCACCACGACATCGATGTGGATAGTCAGGGTAATATCTATACACTGACCAATGACTGGATTAAATTAAAAGCCGGTGTGGCCATTATTGATAATGCCATCCTTATCCTGTCGGCTGACGGCAAATTCGTCAAAAAAATCGCTTTTGTTGCCCTGATGCACGCCTCCCATAATCCCAGTGTCGAGACATTGCTTAAGCGCGTCGTCGGCATGGCCTTAAACGGGACACAGGATGTGTATCATACCAATACGCTGCAAATCATCGACGAGCATACAGCTATCGCCGGTTCTCCTATCTTTAAAAAAGGTAATATTTTAATTTCCTTTTTAACGCTAAGCACCATTGCCATTATTGATCCTGTCCTTAATGATTTCGTTTGGATTTATGGTCCAAGGCTTTGGATAGAAGGACAGCACAATACCACACTTTTGCCCGGCGGCCATATGCTCAGCTTCGACAACCATTACAAAAGTCAAAAAAAACACTCCCGAGTTCTCGAGTTTAAACCACTCTCGAAAGAAATTGTTTGGGAATATAAGCCAGCAGACTTTTTTACCGACACGCACGGATCAGAGCAGAGACTTGCTAACGGCAATACCTTGATTATTGAAGCTAACAAGGGCCGCGTGATTGAAGTGACACCCGCCAAAGAAATCGTATGGGAGTTTTTAAATCCACATAAAACCGGCAAAGACAAAGACTTGATCCCTGCGATTTTTGCCATGTACCGCATTGACCCGATGTTTACATCGTCTTGGCTTACCATCGATAAAAATTTCTAAACAGCTTTGAGGTACCATTTCGCCGGAACGCTTGATAAGCCCCTGCGAGGCTTATCTTCGCTCGATGCTCGAACTCGCTCTCTCCCCTTCGGGGAGAACCATGCCCGCTCGTTCTCGCAACGTCCGGCTTCAGGTACCCCAAAGCTGTTTAGCTAATTCAAAAATCATTATTTAAATAATGATTGGCCGTCGAAATCCAAAGACCGGATTTCTTCGTCGGAAAAACCGACCAAATGCAGAATAGTGGGACTTAAGTCCACAATAGAAGGATTGTTTTTTTCAATAGGACGGTTAGAAAAAAGCACGCCGGGCACAAGTTTTGAATCAAAAAGATGCGAGCCTGACCATTTGCGTAAATTATCTTCAATAAGTTCCATCGGGACCGCGCCCAAAGCCGTTTGCCACGAGGCGCCATAACCGACATTAAACCCGACAATAAGATCCGGGCCACCTTCTGCAGCATAAGCTCCGCGGTAAACGTCCTGTTCTCGATAAACTTTATTAACAACGCGGTCTTTAAATTTTGGATCCACCCACGATTCTAATCCTTTGATAATCTGTTGTTTTATCTGCTCTTTTTGATCTCCCAAAGGAACAATCCCCGAAGCTTCGCGGCCAGCCTGATTAATGTAAATCGATCCAAAGCCCACCGAATACGCTTTCGTTTTGGACCAATCAATACTTTTTAAAAGCGGCTCGCCCGCCAAAGCCCCCGGCTCTTTTAGTTCCAGCAAACCTTGTTCGCGCAGCCAGCTGTTGACATGCACTGTCCGTCGATAAGTATCAAAACCATGATCCGACAAAACCAAAAGCGTATCGTCAGCCCCCAACTGCTCCATCACGCGCCCTAAAATCTCGTCCATCTTTTCATACCAAGAGCTGATCATATTTTTATATTCCGGCGGGGCATCCGCTTCATACAAAGGATGTTGTGCGTCGGCGTAACGCCAGAACATATGCTGGATAATATCCGGGTCTTCAAAATAAAAATAAAGAACGCCTCTCTTAAATTTTTGTAATTCGAACGCAAGCATTTTTTCGCGCTCCTGCAGGACATCTTCGACTTGCTCCAAAAATCTTTTTTCATCGAGCCGTTTTTCGTTAAGCGACCATGTGTCAAACGGCATGCCCTGCGTATGAAAGAGCCCTATCTGTTGACTTAATTTCTTGCTGTATCCCGGCGGATAAGAGATTGGAAAAAACGGATCGCGCGGGTCTAGGTTAAACGGGCTGACATAAAGTTTAAGCTCTGGCTGTGTTTCGACAACATAAAATTTGAAGATCGCTTTGGCTTTGCGAAACATTCCCAAATCAAAAACAATGTCTTGCCAATCGCTCCACTGGCCGTCGGACAAAATCACTTTCTTGTTTTGGAATTCAATTTGAAGTTTTCCAGCCGACGGGAATGTTATCTTAAAGGGGACTTGGGCATTTTGGACTTTCCCCATAAGGCCGGCTACCCGCGGGCCGACAAAATAATTCACAATCATCGGGGATTTCTTCACATAAAAAACTTTTCCGCCGTTTGTATCGACCTCGTTTTCTTTTTCAGAGGTATAAAACGAAAACGTCCCTTCAGTTCCCAAGATATCCGGCACGCCCATCCCGGAGAGCATGTGGCCATAAACCTTATCCGGCGGAAATGACACCGGGCATCCTAAAATCACCGTCGGGATTTTCTTTTCAGAAGTATACTGCCAAAAACGCTTGGCTTTGAGAACAGGCTTGGCAACGCCTTTTTCTGTATTCGATAAAGACAAGGACAGAGAATAATCTTTCGGGTTGCGGCTGATAAAATCAAAAATCCCATTTTTGCCCGGATTTTTTCCCGTCGAAAAAGCGCTCCACGCCACCGGCGACTCAGGCGGCGTTGTGGTCGCAAGATGCCGGTAACCGCCAGTATTTTTTAGCTTGGCAAAATGAGGAAGCTTTCCGGCGGCCATCAGAGGCTCCATGATCCGCGGGCTTAAAGCGTCGAAACCAATAATGATGACTTTTTTATCAAACGCAGAAGAAGATTTCTTCACAAAAAAAACCCCTGTAATCCCAGCGATAATGCTAACAACAACGATTGTAAACCACATTTTGTGCTGTTTAAAAAATTTAAATATCTTTTTTATAAATACCAAGCTCGTGCTCAAGGCCCCTAAAAGAAACGTCAACAAAACTCCGCCTAAACTGGATACTGTAAAACCTGTTCCCGGATCGATATAGCCAAAAATCATTTAATTTCTATCCTTTGGCTGCAAAAGACTATACACAAAAACAGGACAGGTCATCAATAGACCTGTCCTGTTATAAATACTTTCCAACTTATTTTTCTGCTTCAGCCGGGGCCTTGTGCATCATCGGGCATACGGCCGTTTTGGCTTTTGTCATACAATGAGCTCTTTCCATCGCTGGACACAGGGAAATTAATCCTTGCAAAGAATAAAAAATACCTGACAACAAAATAATGATAACAAGTAAAAAGAAATTGTTTAACAATCTCCCGGACTTAGACTTACAATTGCAATCACAGCCGCAACCACAGCTTTCTTTTTTTTCTTCACTCATACACTGCTCCTTTGTTAAGATTTTTTGTATTATAGATCAAATCTGATATCCGTCAAGGTAACCGTCCTATAATTAAATAAATTAAATGCTTTGCCTTGTGAAATTAAAGACGATCCTCTATACTTAAGGTATGAATAATAAAAAACATTCTCTCCACGGTTTTACCCTCATGGAAATTATTATTGTCGTTATTACTTTAGGGGTAATCACTAGTTTGGCGCTTTCAAATTACAGCAAAATCATCGAACGAAATTATTGCCGCAATGCCCAAATGAACCTTATCGCTATTCAATCCGCTGCACAAATCTATAAAGTTCGAAATGGAAATTTTTCAATCCCCACAGGGACTGATTTAGATGCGATTAATACCGATTTGAAATTAAACATTACCGACCCGAATTTCACTTACTCTTTTATTGCCGGGACTCCTCCTCAAACGTTTACTGCTACCGCCACACGGCGAAATGCTATTTATAATTGTTCAATCAATGAAACTTCCGCGGCTAGCCTAGCGTGTACTAGCATTGAAGATAATTTTTGTCCAAAAGTCCTGCCTTAAAATTTACCGAATTATTAGCCCTGACTTAAATCTTCGTGGTGATGTTTGATCACCCGCGCCTGAATCATATAAATGACCTCTTCGGCGATGTAGGTGGCGCGGTCGCAGATGCGTTCCAGATCACGGGCGACTAAAAGAAGTGGGATGGCGCGAGGCGCGGTTTTGCCGTCCTTGACGATAAATCCGTCAACAAGCCGTTCAATAATCGCACTGCGCAGTTGATTGGATTGGGTGTCCGAGAGAATCACTTTTTCAGCCAGCGGTTCATCATTATTGACAAAAGCGTCAATCGCATGTTTGACCATCCACTTGGCATTATCCGCTAATTGCGGCAGGTCATTAATCGGGGACAAAAGAGCACCACCTTTGTCAGCAAGCTCCAAAACTCGCTGACAAATATTAACGGTCAAGTCGGCAATCAGCTCTAGCTCCGCGTTGATGTGCATCGCAGTAACGATAAACCGCAAATCTTTGGCCATCGGCTGAAAAAGCGCTAAAAGTTCAATGGCATGCTCTTCATTGTTAATTTCCATCTCATCGATTTGCTCATCAGAATTAATCACCTCTTGCGCTAAATCTTTATTGACGGATTTAAGGGCCTCAAAAGAATCATGAATCGCTTTTTCTGTCAGCGAGGCCATCTTTAAAAGATTTTGTTTTAACTTCTGCAATTCATCGTCTAAATGTCTGTCCATATTTTGTCCTCATTTTGTTTTTAACCAAAACGCCCCGTTATATATTCTTCGGTAATTCTTTTCGTCGGACGGGTAAAAATATCTTTCGTTTTCCCGCACTCTATCAATTCCCCTTGCATTAAAAAAACCGTAATATCCGATATCCGCGCCGCTTGTTGCATATTATGCGTGACGATCACAATGGTATACTTTTTCTTAAGTTCAACAATCAGTTCTTCTAATTTTGAAGTCGCAATCGGGTCTAAGGCAGAGGCCGGTTCATCCATAAGAACGATTTCCGGCTCGATGGCCAGCGCGCGGGCGACACATAATCTTTGCTGCTGGCCTCCCGAGAGCCGAAGCGCATTGGTATGCAAACGGTCTCTGACTTCATTCCATAAGCCGGCATTGATAAGACCTTGTTCAATTCTTTGTGCAATAAGTTCTTTATCTTTAACTCCGTTAATACGCAAACCATACGCGACATTTTCAAAAATCGATTTAGGAAAAGGGTTAGGCCGCTGAAAAACCATGCCGACCTTACGTCTAAGATCCACGACATCAAGCTCTGGAGCGTAAATATTCTGTCCATCGATATGAATCGTGCCTTCAAAGCGCGTGTCGGCAATCAAATCATTCATCCGGTTAAAACAGCGCAAAAACGTCGACTTGCCGCAGCCCGATGGGCCGATAATACTTGTCACCTGTTTGGAGGCAATCTTTAAAGTAATATCTTTCAAGCACTTGTTGGGGCCGTAATAAAAATTAAAACTATCAACCGCTATAATTTCACTATTCATATTTACTCCCGACGGGCTTTTCGCAAATGATAACGCAAAATAATCGCGCTCAAATTCATTAAAAAAACTAAACCAACCAAAACAAGCGCCGTCCCATAAGCAATTGGCCGGACCTTGACAATCGCCTGATGCTGGGTGGACATAATATAAAGATGGTAAGGCATTGCCATAAACTGGTCAAATAAAGATTTGGGAAGTCCGGGAAGCGCAAACGCAGCCCCTGTAAAGAGAATTGGCGCTGTTTCGCCGGCAGCGCGAGCCAAACCTAAAATGGCACCCGTCAACATCCCGGGAATAGCATACGGTAAAACATTGGTGCGTATCGACTGCCATTGTGTCGCGCCCAAAGCCAAAGAACCTTCGCGGTAACTTAAGGGCACCCCTTTAAGAGCTTCTTCCGACGCAGTAATCGTCCACGGCAAAGTCATAAGCCCTAAGGTCAGTCCAGCAGACAGAAGGCAAGTCCCCAAATGCATCGCTTCAACAAAAAGCGCTACTCCAAAAAGTCCGTAAACAATCGAGGGGACGCCGGACAAATTCCGGATGGAAATACGGATAAGCCTTGTGATCTTGCTTGTCTTGGCGTATTCATTTAAATAAATCGCGCAACCTACCCCTAACGGAATTGAAAAAATGGCCGTAATAACGGTCACGATCACTGTCCCGACAATGGTTGGGAAAATCCCGCCTTCTGTCATCCCGTTTCGCGGAGACTGGGTCAAGAATTCCCACGTGATAACGCCCCACGATTTAGAGATGATATCGTAAAAAATGATCGCTAAAATCACAAGAATAAGCAGCATACAAAGGCGTAAAAACCCAAAGCCCAAAAACTGCTCGAAGAATTTCTCTTGTGATTTTTTAACGGAAATTTTTTTCATAACGGTGCAAAACGATATCCGAGATCATGTTAATAAGAAATGTGATTAAAAACAATACAAGCCCAATGGCAAAAAGAGCATGGTAATGTGTTGTGTAATAGGGAACTTCGCCTAACTCGATGGCAATCGTAGAAGTCATAGGACGAACAGAATTAAGAAATCCCGACGGAAAAGCCGGCGCATTGCCTGTGGCCATAAGTACAGTCATTGTTTCGCCGATCGCCCGACCCATACCCAGCATACATGCAGCGATGACTCCGGAGCTGGCGGCCGGAAGTTTAACACGCAAAAGTGTTTGCCAATGACTGGCGCCTAAAGCCAGCGATGCTTCCTCAAAAGATCTTGGCACATTAGCCAGCGCATCTTCCGCAAGACTGACAATCGTCGGCAAGGCCATCACCGCAAGAAGGATAGAACCATTAAGGGCATTAAGCCCGCTATAGCTTCCCGTCAGCTTTGCGATAAATGGCCCGACGACGACAATACCTAAAAAACCAATCACAACCGATGGAATACCGGCCAAAATTTCGACCACAGGCTTGGCGATCTCTCGGAGTTTCGGGTGCGCCACATCCGAGAGATATCCGGCTGTCCCAATCCCAATAGGCACGGCAAAAGCCATAGCTCCGAGGGTGACCATAAAAGTGCTGACCACCATCGAGACAATCCCGTAAGCCGGACGATAATCCGAGCTTGGGTTCCAATTTGTTGAGGTTAAGAATTCTTTCCACGAAATATCTTTAAACATCGGCATCGCATTGATGACCAAGAGAATAAAAATCCCTCCCAAGATCAGAATCACAAAGATGCCGTTGATCAAAAATAAATTGCGGATAAGTTTTTCTTTAAACCGAAACATTGTGTCCCCAATTACATCCCTGCGTTTTTATTAAAATCCTGATACTCTTTAGAAATTTCAAAAAACCCTTCTTCTTCGACGATCTTTTGGCCCGCGGCGCTTAACTCAAAGGCCACAAAATCTTTTGCCCCACCCTTAAGGCTACCATCCACATATTGATTGAGCGGACGGGTAATCGGGTAGTTCCCATTTTTGACATTGGCTACATCCAGCGGGCTATAAGCCGTTGCGCCACTCTTGTTGGCCACTTTTAAAACCTTGATCCCTTGACTATTTTTGACATATCCAACCCCGACATATCCGATGGAAGAAGGATCTGCCTTGATGCCTTCAACAATTTGGGCATTGCCGTTCATCTGTTTCATCGAGGGAGAATAATCGCCTTTCATGACCTCTTCGATCATAAAGTCATATGTCCCGGAATTAGACTGCCGGCCATATAAAGAAATCGGCATATCCTTGCCGCCGACTTCTTTCCAATTGGTAATTTCGCCTTTGTATATCTTGCCTACCTGATCAACAGTCAACTGTTCAACAAGATTGTCAGGGTTGACAATGATGCTTAAACTGTCTAAAGCAACGACGACACGCACAGGATTAGAAGCGCGGCTTGCCGCTAACTCTAATTCTTTGGGTTTCATCAAACGTGAAGAATTGGCAATATCACATTTTTTATTGATCAGCGCCGATATCCCCGTCCCCGAACCGCCGCCGGTTACGGAAACCATCTTGTCTGGATTTGCTTTCATGTATTCTTCAGCTAGTTTTTGGACCACATTGATTAAGGTGTCTGAGCCCTTAACCTGCAAAACACCCTGCGCATAACTGACACTGCTTATGGTCAAGCCAACAAGCACGCCAAGTACTATACCAATTTTTTTCATTTGATTCTCCTGTTTTTAGAATTTAATATTCAAATCCGCCTGAACGATACTTTCTCGGTTATGAGCGCCTTTAATACGATTTGAAATGTAATAATCTACGCCAACGCTAACATTTTTTAACAAACCATAGGTCAAGATCGCTTCATGGCTTTTAGTATCCGTTTTTCCGCCTAAACGATCTGAATCTGGGAAAGTATCGGGAAAAGCATCCGTCCCTAAAGCAACATACTGATACTTCATTTGCCATTGTTTACGATCAGCAACTTTGGCATTACCAAAAACCATCCCAGCTGACCAACCTTTGTTTTGATGCTTAGGATCAGGATTAACAATGTAATCGCCAAATACAGCGATACGCTCATCAATGCTGCAAGGAAGACCCCCAAGAAGATTCTTGACGCCAAACTCGACTGAAGTCGCCATCGAGTCATAATCGTATTTTAAAAGGCCGCCCGTTTTGGTATTGGTAGCTGCAGAATTATCAAGAGCATACGCCTTGACACCATTAAACACATACCATGTCTCTGCAGCTTTGGCGTCAAACTTATCCCCCTGATAATTAGCCCCACCCTGAATATACACTAAACTTGGATCCGGATGTTTGCTAATACCGTTTTCATCTAAAATCCATACACCACCATTAACAAAACCTTCAACATCACCGATGAGGCTATGATTTAAATGCGCAGAAAAACCATACGGGTTAATGTCGGTATCCCATAACATATCCGTTGTTTGCCAAAGATAATCCGGAAAAAGAAATTTACCACCGACTAATTTTGCCCAAGGAGCAGCTTCATATTCAACTGCCGCATAATCAAGCCTAAGGTCAGGACGTTCAAAAGTATTTTCCCACGTC
>JAYRHV010000319.1:0-3312 GCA_041907165.1 Candidatus Omnitrophota bacterium
CCTTAACGCGAATCATTTTGTGAAGCTTTGTGAGCTGATCATTGAGCGAGGGTACAAATTTAATATTTGGTGCTATTCGCGGGTAGATACGGTCAAGGAACAGTATCTGGACATTTTAAAAAAAGCCGGTGTCAATTGGCTGGCTTTAGGCATTGAAAGCGGAAACACGCGTGTTCGCAAAGATGTCACTAAGGGCCGTTTTGAAGACGTGGACATCCGCGATGTCGTCAAGAAAATCCGGGCGCATGACATTAACGTCATTGCCAATTATATTTTTGGTTTGCCTGAGGATGATATTTCCAGTATGCAAATGACGCTTGATTTAGCTCTTGAAATGAATACGGAAGAAGCGAATTTTTATTCGGCGATGGCTTATCCGGGCAGTCCTCTGCACGGTCAGGCGCGCAAGGCGGGGTGGAAATTGCCGGATGCCTATTCGGGATTTTCGCAACATTCCTATAATGCCCAGCCTTTACCGACGAAATATTTAACAGCCGCTCAAGTTTTGGAATTTAGGGACAAAGCTTGGATGCAGTATCATACTTCGCCGCAGTTTTTAAATTTGCTCGAAAAGAAATTTGGAGACCTTGCTGTTGAAGAAACGCTGCGTTCGACAAAAATTAAACTCAAAAGAAAAATTTTAGAAGAGAAGGTGCTGGTATGATCATCTCGCGGACGCCCTTTCGTGTTTCGTTTTTTGGCGGCGGCACGGATTATCCGGCTTGGTATGAGGAACATAAAGGCGCTGTTTTAGCGACGACGATTGACAAATATTGTTATATTACTTGCCGTTATTTGCCGCCGTTTTTTGAACATAAGTCGCGTATTATTTATTCGGTGACCGAACATGTGCAGAAAGTCGAAGATATTGATCATCCGTCGGTGCGCGAGGTTTTAAAATTTTTAAACATTCATGAGGGCATTGAGATCCATCATGACGGGGATTTGCCGGCACGAACCGGTTTAGGTTCGAGCTCTTCTTTTACCGTCGGGCTTTTGAACAGTCTTTATGCCCTTAAAGGGATTATGCCAACGAAGGAACAATTGGCCCGTGAGGCGATCCATATTGAGCAGGATTTGATCAAGGAAAATGTCGGGTGCCAAGACCAGACTTTGGCCGCGTACGGCGGGTTTAATTATATTGAATTTGGGGGCCCCAATCATCTGCAAGTGCGACTTGTTACTGTAGGGCCAGAGAGACTCAAAGAGTTGCAGTCACACTTAATGATATTCTTTACTGGATTTTCGCGGACTGCTTCACAAATTGCCGCGCATCAGATCAAAAATACTCCCAATAAAGTTAAAGAACTAAATGAAATTTATGGTTTGACCACACAGGCTCTGTCTGTTCTTAAAAGTGGCAATATTCTTGACTTTGGAAAGTTGCTCGATACGTCGTGGCAATTAAAGCGAAGCCTTTCGGAAAAAATTTCAACGCCCCATATTGACGAGATTTATAACGCGGCCAAGGATGCAGGGGCTTTGGGCGGAAAACTTTTAGGCGCCGGCGGCGGCGGATTTGTTCTGATATTTGCAGACCCAGAGCTTCAGCCTAAAATTCGTCACCGGCTTAAAAATTTGCTCGAAATTCCGTTTAAATTTGAAACTTTAGGCAGCCAAATTATTTTTTATCAACCGAACACAGGATTGGTTTCCTAAATGGACTTGTCAAAAACGGACATGGTCATTCTTTGCGGCGGCTTGGGCACACGACTGCGTTCAACAATTGGTCAAACGCAAAAGACGATGGCGACCGTCGGCGAGGAACCCTTTTTAAACAAGATTCTGCGCTATTTAAAGCAACAAGGATTTGAGCGGATCATTTTAGCGGTGGGTTTTCAGGCCCAAGAGGTGGAAAATTATTACCGCAAAAATAATCTGGGTTTGACCATTGAATTTTCCAAGGAAGAAAAGCCTCTGGGGACAGGAGGTGCGATTAAAAATGCGCGAAGCTTTGTGCGATCGGACCAATTTTTTGCGATGAACGGCGATTGTTTCTGTGCGCTGGATTACAATGCGTTTTTAAACTACCATTTAACAAAAAAAAATCGTGCGACACTCTCCGTTTCCAAAATTGCGGACAGCCGCGATTATGGCACAATCCTTTTGGGTGAAGGTGATGTCATTAGAGGTTTTGAAGAAAAAAAAGATGTGTTAGGCGGCGGGTTTGTGAATATCGGCGCGTATTGTTTTGAAAAGGAAATTTTTGATTTGATGCCCAGCGGAAATTTTTCCATTGAACGGGATTTTTTCCCTTTATTGCCCGCGAAACTCCAAGAGGGTTTTAAAGGATTTGTCGTCGATAATGAATTTTTGGATATCGGTACGCCGGATCGTTATTCGAATGCCGAAGAAATAATAAGAAAGGTTGCAGGCCGTGGAAACAAAAAATAAAAATCACAGTGTAGAGGTTAAAGCCCAGTATCGCGTTCCGTTTGGAACCGTATCGATTACCGACGAGGCGCGCAAGCTCATTGATGCAGCGCTCGACTCAAAGTTTGTCACGCGCGGCAAATACGTTGCGGAGTTTGAAAAGCAGTTTGCCAAAACATTTGGGACCAAAGAGGCGGTGGCGGTTTCTAGCGGTACTGATGCGGACGCTTTGGCTTTGGCTGTTCTCTATGATTATGGCGCACAGCGCGGGGATGAGGTTATCATTCCCGCTTTGACTTTTGTGGCGACCGCCAATGCCGTTTTTCAAGCTGGGTTTAAACCGGTGTTTGTCGACGTTAAATGTGAAACCTTAAATATTGACGCGGACAAAATTGAAAAAGCGATAACGCCTAAGACGCGCGCGATTATGCCGGTGCACTTGATGGGCAAGCCAGCGGACATGAAAAAAATAATGAAAATTGCCGACAAACATAAGCTTTATGTCATTGAGGATGCGGCCGAAGCGCATGGCGCAGAAATTGACGGCAAGCTCGTGGGAACATTTGGGCAGATGGCCGCTTATAGTCTTTATGCCGCGCATATTATTACGACGATCGAAGGAGGCATTGTGACGACGGATGATCCGGCGATGGCGGAGGCTCTGCGCTCTTTGCGAAATCATGGGATGGTCAATAAATTTGATTTTAAACGGATCGGGTTTTCGGCCAAGATGAACGAAATCGAGGCTGCGGTCGGTTTGGGGAATATCAAAATTTATCAAGATATTTTAAACCGCCGACGGCGTAATTTGCTTTATTTGATCGAGCATTTCAAGAAATTTGATCCCTATTTTATTACGATCAAGGAAGAAAAGGGCGAAAAGATAGGCCCCCATGCTTATTCGGTGATCTTGCGCGAAAATCTTAATTTTACAAAAGA
>JAYRHV010000320.1:0-1557 GCA_041907165.1 Candidatus Omnitrophota bacterium
GAAACTTGCCGGGCTTTATCCGGCCGGTGTTATCTGTGAAATCATGAACGAAGACGGGACCATGGCGCGCACGGAAGATATTGTGGAATTTGCAAAAAAGTTTAAACTTAAAATTTGTTCCATCGCAAGTCTCATTGAACATCGCCGCAGATCAGAAAAACTCATTGAACGGGTTGTCGAAACGCGGTTACCGACGGATTTTGGCGAATTTACACTGATCGGGTATGAATCCAAAGTTGAGGGGACGATACATTTGGCCCTTGTCAAAGGCAAAGTCGATGGCACAGTGCCCGAATTAGTCCGTGTCCAATCTGAATGCTTGACCGGCGATGTGTTTGGGTCTCAGCGCTGTGATTGCAATGCGCAGCTGCATGCGTCTCTAAAAGCGATTTCTGAAAACGGTTCGGGTGTTTTATTGTATATGCGTCAAGAAGGACGGGGCATCGGGCTTTTAAACAAAATGAAAGCATACAATCTGCAGGACCAAGGCATGGATACCGTCGAGGCCAATGAAGCGCTGGGTTTTTCGGCCGACTTGCGCGATTATGGCATTGGCGCACAAATTCTTGTTGACCTTGGAATTAAACAGATCAGGTTACTGACGAATAATCCCCGAAAAATTGTTGGGTTGGAAGGCTATGACTTGTCTGTTGTTGAGCGCATTGCCCTTAAGATTCCGCACAATACCCACAACAAAAATTATTTGAAAACCAAAAAAGAAAAATTGGGCCATCTTCTATAATTCTTTGCAGCCGTTTGCTTTAGAGGTTTTTATAAGGTATATTTATCACGAAGCAATTTTTTATGAAGTTAAAAATAAATAATTTGAAACAAAGAAAAATAAAAAAATTTGGAATCGTTGTTGCTGATTTTCATGAAACTATTGCTCAGCGATTGCTTAAAGGTTGTTTGAACGAATTTGAAAAGTTTGGCGTTGGTCCTGACGATATAACTGTTGTCAGTGTCGCGGGCGCTTTTGAAATTCCAGTGGCTGCTTTGACTTTGGCACGCAAAAAAGATATTGCCGCGGTTGTGTGTTTGGGCGCAGTGATTCGAGGTGAAACGTTGCATTACGAACTTGTCGCCCATCAGGCGGCCACAGGGATAATGCAGGTGTCTTTGATGACTCAAAAGCCTGTTATTTTTGGCGTTTTAGCGACGGACACGATTGATCAGGCGAATCGAAGGTCACAGCAGAAAGGTGATAACAGAGGTGCTACTGCGGCCGCAGTGGCTGTTAAGATGACAAACATTTTAGGGGCTATTTGATCTTTGTGTTTGACGTCGTAACTTTAAATTGTCAAGTATGAGAAAACGCAGTTTTGCCAGAGAATGTGCTTTAAAGATCCTTTACCAAAAGGATGCGACAGCTCGCTCTGTTGAGACAACGGTTGAAGAGTTCTGGAAATCTGACCTTGTCAACGATGAAGATGAAGAGCCTGTCGAAATTGATGCGGAGACCAAGGAATTTGCTGTTCGTTTAGTTTATGGCGTTTCTCTGGAGCTTGCTTCGATTGATGCAAAAATTTCTTCTTATGCGACGAATTGGCAGTTAAA
>JAYRHV010000321.1:0-2945 GCA_041907165.1 Candidatus Omnitrophota bacterium
CGCGAAAGCAGTTGCACAAAAAATCCAATCTGCCCTTGCCGACGGGCGCAGTGTGATTTTTCTTATGGCTGAAGTTGGACAGCTTTTGGTCGCCAAAGATTTTTTACAAAAAGTTTGTGGCAGCCGGGTCGAAGTTTTAGACCGAACGCACGGCGTCAAAGAGCAGTTGGCGCTGGCTGTTGCTGTTAAAGAGAGCAGAGCAAAATTTCTCGTGGGGACACGGTCAGCTGTTTTTACGATGATGCCTAATTTGGGTTTGATTGTTCTCGTTGACGAGGAGAACAGTGCGTATAAGCAGGAGCCGTCGCCTTTTTATCATGCCCGGCAAATTGCTTTTTGGCGGCAAAAATATGAAGGGTGCGATCTGTTGTTTGTCACTCCAGCGCCGAGTGCAGAGTTATGGGAAATTTTAAAAGACAAAAAAGTTAAACCAGAAATTTGTGAGGACAAAGACTTAGGCCGTTTGCAGGCGATTGATTTGGCCAATTATAAATATCAGAATATGCTTGTGTCTTTTGCTCTGCAGAATCAGATCCAAGAAACTTTGGCCAAGGGAAACAAAGCATTGCTATTTTTGAATCGTCGGGGATTTAGTACGATGACTAAATGCAACCAATGCGGGCTTCTGCTTAAATGCGAGCGCTGCAGCACGATTTTAAGTTTTTTGTATTCTAAGAAAAAACTTGTTTGCCCTCGCTGCCATGCCTGCTCGTCATTGCCTAAGTTTTGCCCGCAATGCCAAAGCTCCTATTTGCGCTCGACTGGGGTGGGGATCGAAAAATTAGAAAGCGACCTGTTTCGTATTTATCCGCAAGCGTCTGTGGGCACGTTTGACAGTGAGTCAAAAGAATTTCGGAAAGACGCAAATCTTATGATTGCCACATCCGCTATCTTGCCTTTTTTGCACCGTGCGCATTTTTCGCTTATTGCGGTTTTGGATTTTGACGCAGAAATTAACCGCATTGATTTTCGTGCCAGCAGCCGTGCGTTTTCGCTGTTAGTCCGTCTGAGAGAAGCTGCCGGAGAAAAATTAATTGTCCAGACGCGTAATCCTTTGCATCCGGCCATTGTCTGTGCCGCCTCGATGAACGCCAAAGAATTTTATCGTAAGGAGCTTAAAGTCCGTCGAGAACTGAAGTTACCGCCGTTTGCCGAAATGGTTGCTATTTTTTTGCGCGGCACACAAGAAGACGAAGTTTTTTTGCAGGCGAAGGACCTTTATGAGAAGTTAAGCGCCATAAGTTCCAAAAAATTTGATATTGCGTTTCCTCAGCCGGATTTGATACCAAAATTGCGCGACAAGTACCGATACACTATAATGCTCAAAGGCCAATCGGTCAAAGGGATGCTCAAAGCTGTTGAACCGGTTTTGGCAGATTTTTATAAACATAAAGGTGTCATTTTAACGATAGACGTTAACCCATGAAAATAATTTTTTTTGGCAGTGATGATTTTGCGGCAGAAAATTTACGTCAGCTTTTAGAACAAGGGTTTTGCGTTGTCGCTTGCGTGACCCAGCCGGATCGGCCTAGCGGACGGGGCTTGCAGGTTGTCGCCTCACCGATCAAGCAGATTGCCCAAGAGAAGAGGATTTCTGTTTTTCAGCCGGAGGATTTGCGGGACGTAAAGTTTTTAGACGGACTAAAAAATCTTGCCGCGGATCTTTTTGTCGTGATTGCATACGGAAAGATTTTACCGTCGAGTGTTCTTAAGATCCCCAAAATATTTTGTATCAATGTCCACGGCTCGCTTCTGCCTAAGTACCGCGGGGCGGCACCGATCAATTGGGCGATTATTAATGGCGAGAAAGAAACTGGTTTTTCGCTGATAAAGATGAGTCCTCAAATGGATGCCGGCGAAATCATTGTGCAGCAAAAGATGCCTATCCTTTCGGATGAAACAGCTCAATCTCTGAGAGTACGCATGGCCAAAGAAAGTGGGGCGTGTTTGTGCCAGACGATCAGGAAAATTGCCCTCGGTAAATTTGTTTTAACAGCGCAAGACCCCAAAGAAGTTACTGTTGCGCCAAAGTTAACTAAGCTCTTAGGGTGCATCGACTGGCACAAATCGGCAGAGCAAATCCATAATCTTGTCCGCGGGCTTTTGCCTTGGCCGGGCGCTTTTGTGTCGTATCAGGGCAAGGCAGTTAAAATTTTAAAAACTGCAGTTGTGCTGCAGGAGTTTTTGCAAACACCGGGAACAATTTTGGCGATAACTAAGGAAGGTGTGAGTGTGGCCACCGGCAAAGATGTGCTTTTGCTCAAAGAAGTCCATCCGCAGTCGGCTAAGCCTATGAGTGCTCACGCTTTTGCCGTCGGCCAGCGGCTTAAGGTGGCAGCCGTTTTCAAATAAATTTTTTTATTTTTTAACTCCCCTCTTCCCTTAACTTACCCCAAATGATAAAGGAGTTGGACATGGGGATCAGCAACCAAGAACAGAAGCAAAGTGTGGTCGCAAACATCGCAATTTTCAAAGGCAAAACGATTAGAAAAACACTGCATAATAATGAGTGGTGGTTTTCTGTCGTGGATGTTGTGCAAGCATTAACGGATCAAGAGGATGCCAAAAAGGCAAGAAAGTATTGGAATAAATTAGCCCAGCGATTAAGAAACGAAGGAAGTGAGTTGGTGACATTATGTCACCAACTGAAATTGCCAGCCGATGACGGCAAGTTCTATGAAACCGACTGCGCTGACACCGAAGGTATCTTTCGGCTTATCCAATCGATTCCCTCTTCTAAAGCCGAACCTTTCAAACGTTGGCTGGCCAAAGTCGGCTATGAACGTGTGCAGGAAATAGAAAATCCGGAGCTGGCGACGAAACGCACGAGGCTTTTGTATAAACTTAAAGGTCTTAAACGTGAAAATTTACGCGATCACATGGATGACTTTGAATTAATCTTTACGATGCTAGGGGAGCGTTCCACGACGGAAATTCATCGGACA
>JAYRHV010000322.1:0-5202 GCA_041907165.1 Candidatus Omnitrophota bacterium
AGCATTTGAGGGCAAAACTGTCGTCCGGCTTAAGGGAGGAGACCCTTTTATTTTTGGCCGCGGCGCCGATGAGCTTGCGTACTTGCGAGCGTTTCATATTGACGTTGAGGTCATCCCGGGGGTAACTTCCGCAACAGGCATCGCGGCAAGTTTAGGAATCCCTTTGACAGCGCGGGGGATTTCCTCGTCGGTTGCTTTTTTGAGTGCGCACTGTGAAGCCGAAAGCCCAGAGAACCGCATGTCTGTGGATATCCCCTCAGCGCAGACGCTTGTGTTTTTTATGGGGTTGACAAAACTAGCCGAAATAGTTTCCTCTTTAGATAAAAAAAAATGGCCTTCTACAACGCCCGTTGCGGTAATTTCCAAGGGCACGTGTGTTGAAGAAAAAGTTGTCATTGGAAATCTTCTGGACATTCAAGAGAAAGTGACGGCGAATCATATAGCCGCTCCGGCACTGATTATTGTTGGCAAGACGGTCGGTTTGTATGCGGGCAAGGCCTCTGCGGAACAAACGGTATTATATTGCGGGACGTATCCTGAAAAATATCGTCACTATGGGAGGATGATCCATTTACCAATGATTTCCATAAGCGCAGCCAAAGTTAAAAAGCCGCGATCTTTTATTGAGCAAATTAAGAAAGCAGACATCATCCTTTTGACGAGCCGTTGTGCTGTTAAATATTTCTTTGAATTTTTGGCTGCACAAAAGTTTTCGTTTGAGTGCTTGCGCCGAAAGGATATCGTCGTAATCGGTGCTGATACACAAAAGCAACTGCGTCTTTATGGGTTTTGTCCCGCTTTGGTTTCAGACGATGAAACAAGTATTGGTTTATTTAAAGCCATAAAAAGCGCTTTTAAACTCAAAGGGAAAAGAATTGTTTTTCCTCGTTCATCTTTGCCTAATCCGTATTTGTCAGAAGAGTTGACAAAAGCTGGTGCTCAAGTTTTGTCTGTTGTGGTTTATGAAAATACAAAGCCATCCAAACGCCCATTGCCTGATGATAAAATCGATCAGGTTATCTTTACAAGTCCATCGACGGTGCAAAATTTTTTGACGGATTATCAAACGATTCCCAAAGAATGGACTATTTTTGCCAAAGGCCATCGAACACAACAAGCATTAACAGAAGCTGGCTATGTATCGCACGTGCTAAAGTGAGAAAATTGTGCAGGGTTTTTGTTTTATGACATTTTTGTGCTAGAATCAAAATGATTTTTGCAAACACCATTGATATAGGCGTAAACCATGTTTAAGATTTCTAAGATAAGTCTAACGGTTGCTTTGATTTTAAGCGCTGTTGTTGTTATCGGCGGGGTCAAAATTTGGGTCGATCAATCCCGTAAAGTTCCCAAGAATACGCTGTCTATAAAACTTCCCCAGCGTGCCAAGGGAAATCCCCAAGCGTCGATTAAAATTATCGAATTTATTGATTTCCAATGTCCCGCCTGTGCCAAGGGCTATCAGCTAATCCATGACTATTTAGAAAAAAATCCTGATAAAGTTTATGTTCAATTGCGTTATTTTCCTCTGGCCATGCATAAACATGGCCTTTTGAGCGCGCGTTTTGGTGAATGCGCCTGCCGTCAGGATAAGTTTTGGCCGTTTATGGACCTTTTAATTGCACGGCAAAACGAGTGGTCTGCGATGATCGATCCTTTGCCGTCATTTGAGGCCATTGTCAAGGAATCAGGCCTTGATTCAGGGAAATTAAATCAATGCCTTAAGGACAATAGTGTTGATAAAACAATACAGATGGATGTCGAAGAGGGTCAAATGCGCGCGGTGTCCTCTACGCCAACATATTTCATTAATCATGAAATGATTGTGGGAACTAAGTCTTTGAAAGAAAAATTAGATGCTTTACTGGGTGTCCAAAAGTCCACACCGTGAGGATAAACGATGAGCTTGGATTCGACTCAAGGGACAAAGATAAAAAATTTGGGATTTCGATTTTTTATTATGAGAGTTTTGATTGGCGGATTTTTTGTCGCCGTTGGGGTAGATAAGATCATTGAGCCATATCAGAACTTTCTTTATGTCGTGCAAGGCTATAGGCTTTTTCCGGGTGTAATAGAAGAAATTATTGCCCGTATTTTCCCGTGGATAGAACTTTTTTTGGGATTATTTTTAGTGTTGGGTTTATGGCTTAAATGGACCTTGCGGTCGTTTTTATTGGTCGTGACAGCTTTTATTTTAATCATTACACAGGCCTTGGTTCGCAGGTTACCCATTGAATATTGCGGATGTTTCGGCGGGCTTTTTTCATCTGAAATCCATCACACGTTTATTTTGGATATGTTTTTGTTGATTTTTCTCTCGATTCTGTTGCGTGGGCTTGAGAATACTTCATTTTGGAGTTTGGATAAATATACCCAAACGCAATGAATTTGCGAAATTGGAATTATTTAATCATTGCCTTTGGGTATTATACTGCTTTCCTTAAAAATTAATCGTAAATTTTAGAAGAAGCAGTATATTTCTTAAAATCAGAAAAATAATCCTGTGCGGCATGCAACTTATATTTTTATTCTCTTGACTATGATGGCACGACCGGCTTTTTCGCAAGAAATTAAACTTCCAAACGTCAGCGGCCAGTTTTATGACGCTGACCCTCAAAAATTATCCAGTGATCTTGAGCGATATATAAAATCGGCTGACCTTACCCCGGTAGCCCAAAATGTTCAAATTCTTATCGCCCCGCATGCCGGGTATGTTTATTCGGGACCCGTCGCAGGGTATAGCTTTAAAGCTGTTAGTCAAAAAAAATATAAAACAATTATTATTTTGGCCCCGAGTCATTTTTATGGTTTTGCCGGTGCTTCCGTGTGGAACCGCGGCGGATTCCAAACGCCTTTAGGCATTGTTTCTGTCGATGAAGAGTTTGCCAAAAAGTTAAGCGCGCTTGATACGCAATTTTCATTTGACGCCCGCGCCTACCAGAAAGAGCATTCGCTGGAAGTCGAAATCCCTTTTTTGCAAAAGACTTTTAGCGATTTTAAAATTGTGCCGGTTATCTTAGGGCAGATGAGTTTTGAAAGCTGCCAGAAGTTATCTGATTCTATCAATTCTCTTATGGGAGACCGCGATGATATTTTAGTTGTCGTCAGCAGTGATATGTCGCATTATCATGATGATAAGACCGCCCGCACCATGGACTTATCGACCCTTGAGATTATTAAAAGTTTAGATGCTCAGAATTTTTATAAACAGTGTCGCTTAGGAAGCCATGAAATGTGTGGTTTTGTCCCTGTGACAACGGCGCTTTTGCTGGCTTCGGCCCGGGGCCTAAAGGTGCAAGTTCTAAAATATGCTCATTCGGGTGACGTGACAAAGGACAACTCGCGCGTTGTCGGCTATGGCTCGGTTATTTTCTATAAAGATAGCGTCGAGCAAAAAAAATCAACATTAGCTCTTAATGAAAAACAGAAAAAGAAACTCTTGGATCTTGCGCGCCAGACGATCAGGGAATATGTCGTTAACAAAAGTGTTCTAAAAATTCAAATTGAAGATCCCCGTTTGGCTTTTCTCGAAGGGGCTTTCGTGACCATCCATAAGAACGGACAACTGCGCGGTTGTATCGGTCATATCGTCAGCGATGAACCTTTGCAAAAGACTGTGCGCGATATGGCCATTGCCGCGGCCAGTGAAGATCCGCGTTTTGAGAGGTTGAGTGTCGGGGAACTTGAGCAAATTGATTTGGAGATTTCCGTGCTTTCGCGACCGTGGCGGATTTATGATGTTAACGAGATAGTCCTTGGGGTTCACGGGGTTATTATCAGCAAGGGCAGATCGCATGGTGTTTTTTTGCCCCAAGTTGCCCTAGAGACCAAATGGAGCAAAGAAAAATTCTTGTCGGAACTTTGCAGCCAAAAAGCAGGTTTGAGCCCCAATTGCTGGAAAGATCCTTCGGTGGTTATGGAGATATTTACTGCCCAAGTTTTTGGGGAAAAAGACAATCTACAATAAGCGCGGTTTTTAATAATATATGCTTCTAAAGAATTACCGCAATATTTTGATCAGTATTTTCGTCGTCGTTTGGTTGTGTGCTTTTCACTATGAGTCGCTGCGGTATTTTTATTTACAGCCATTTTTTTCTAGACCTTTGCCAAAAATCAGGTTCCTTTTTCCGCCAGTAGGCTGGGTCATGTTTTATAATGTAGAGGACAAAGCAGGGTATGTGCAAGTTTATGGAGTTAGAAACGGTGTCCCACAACTGATTGATCCGCATGAAATTATCAGGACGCGTTTTATTGGTTTTGATATGGTGCATCGCAATGTCTTAAGCTTGGTGCTCATGCCTCAGGCGCGCAAAGGTTTTTGTGCGGTATTGCAAAGACAATTTCCGGAATTCGAAAAATTTATTATTATGGATGTGGAGTATCCATCGTTGACACGATCACGTTTTGAACAGGTTCAAGTGCCTGCGTATCAATGCCCGATGTAATATGAAAAATTTTTGGCATAAATTATTTTTAGACGAACGCCCGTCAATATCCTTGTCTTTTTTTCGTATTGCAATCGCCTTTACGATAGGGTTTCATGTTTTGCCTACTTTTTTCCCATTAAAAGAAAATTATTTGTCTGGGGCATTTAAAATTGTAAATGCCAATTTTTTTACGCCGGCGAGCTTGGATTTTGTGCAAAAAAGCCCTGACGGACTTGTCATTTGTTTTGTGGCAATATTTTGTGTCGCTTGGTTTTTCTTTTTGATCGGGTTTAAAACACAGGTCAGTGCCATTGTGATGACGGCAGGGTGTTATTATTTTTATGCGCTTAATGATTATGTCATCGGGACGCTTTCGTGGGATATCCTTTTGGTGACTTTAGTTTTGATGTGTTTGACTTGTTACAGTGGTGATTACTTTTCTCTGGATTGTCTTTTGCGCAAGAATCCTCAAGCGTATACTTTACGACGGCCGTTTTTTATTCAGCGGCTTTTACAAATCCAGTTGGCGTTTACGTACTTTTATGCAGGGCTTTACAAAATTACGGCTGGCAATTGGCTTAAAGAAAACCCAATTTATTATGTCCTGCTTGCGCCGGACAACGGAGTGACGAAGTATTTTCTTTTACGCGATTTTTTTGCCAGCCATCCTGCATTGTGTTACGGGCTGGGGATAGTTGTTGTGCTGCTCGAACTACTTATGCCCGTTCTTTTGTTTAATCCCTCGACTCGATTGACAGCGATTAGTTTAGGATTG
>JAYRHV010000323.1:0-1922 GCA_041907165.1 Candidatus Omnitrophota bacterium
AATCCACCCCCGACAATGGCCGGCCCCGGACAAAACCCGGCCAAACCCCAGCCGACGCCAAAAATCACGGCACCTATAATCAGCGGGGCATCAATTTTATTTTTTTTAGGCAAGTCAAAACACTCGCATAATAACGGCTTGCCGCATCCGACCAGCCGAAACCCAACACAGGCCACCAGCAAAGCGCCCGCCATAACAAAAGCTAGTGTCGGGTCAAAATGCCCGAAAAGATCCAAAAACCCAATCACCTTTTGCGGATTGACCATACCGGAAATAATCAAGCCCAAAGACATAATAAGCCCGCAGATAAAAGCAACGATACTGGTCATTTAACCTCCCAACATATTCTTAATCGCCACCGTCAAAATCCCGGCTGCCATAAAGCTTAGGGTTGCGACGATTGAACGCTTAGAGAACCTCGCCATGCCGCAAATCCCATGCCCGCTGGTGCAGCCGTTGCCCAGCACGGTTCCAAATCCCACAAGCAATCCAGCGATGATCAAAGTCCCAACATTCGCTTTGATAACGGCATTAACCGGAAATTTAAGCTGATATAAAAACCCGCCTACGACAAGCCCTAAAACAAAAGCCAACCGCCACAAAAAATCTTTGTCCGGCTTACCCAATAATTTTGAACTGATACCACTGACTCCCATAATCCGGCCGTTAAACCAAAACAGAACAACAGCAGCAGTGCCAATCAGCATCCCGCCTAAAAATCCGCACAAATAAACGTTATTCATATCAATCACCTAAAGTCGATTTATACGTTTGATAGCCCCCAGAGAGGTTTCGGCATTTAAAGCCGTTTTGCATCAGGATCCGGCACGCCAGATAACCGCGCAAACCTACCTGACAATACGTTAAATATTCTTTGTCCTTGGAGAGCTCTTTTAACTTGTCCCTCAAATCATCGACGGGGATATTCAAGGCCCCTGCAATCATGCCGGCTTGCGCTTCTTTGGCTGACCTGACATCTAAAATAATTTGGTCCGGCTTTAATGATTTTATATCCTCGCTGTGGCACTGTTTAAAATCGCCTTTAAGCAAATTGGCCGCAACAAATCCCAAAAAGTTAACCGGATCTTTGGCCGCGCCATACGGCGGAGCATAACAGAGCTCTAAATTTTCTAAATCATAAACCGTCATCCCCGCCCGCAGAGCCACCGCTAAAACATCAATACGCTTATCGACGCCTTGGCTTGCAACGGCTTGGGCCCCTAAAATTTTTCCGCTCTTAGGGTCAAAAAGTAACTTCATACTCATTGGCACAGCGCCCGGATAATAGCTGGCGTGATGGTTGGGATGGATATAAACTTTTTCGTAAAGGATATTCATCCGTTTTAAAATCTTTTCATTGACTCCCGTCATGCCGATCGTCAGATCAAATAATTTACAGATTGCCGTGCCTTGAGTCTTTTTGTAAATTAAGGCGCGGCCAAAAATATTGTCTGCCGCAATACGGCCTTGCCGGTTAGCCGGCCCCGCCAAAGGGATCAAAGCTTTTGTACCAGTCACAAATTCCTCAACCTCAATCGCATCCCCGACGGCAAAAATGCTCGGGTCATTTGTCTGCATCTTGTCATTGACAACAATGCCGCCGCGCTCACCGATTGTTAACCCTGCGTTTTTGGCTAGACTTACGTCGGGCTTAACGCCAATAGCTAAAATAACAAAATCACATGTGATCGACTGCCCATCGCTTAATTCTGCCAAAACACCATCAGAAGCCTGAGAAAAACTTTTGACGGAAACGCCAAACTTCAATTCAACGCCGTTCTTTCGTAATTCTTGGTGTAAAACATACGCCATCTCTGGATCGCAGGGCCCCATCACCTGCGAAGAAAGCTCAACAATCGTCACCCGAAGTCCGCGTTCGCACAAAGCTTCGGTCATTTCCAAACCAATGTATCCTCCGCCTA
>JAYRHV010000324.1:0-14986 GCA_041907165.1 Candidatus Omnitrophota bacterium
TAATCAGCTGTCTGTTTAGTATGGCTGGGCCGCAAGAAGCGTTTGCGCGTTTTAGCCGTGGCGGATTTGTAGGTTTTTCGTGCGCTGACTTTTTGGTCAATTATTTGGGGGGCATGGGCGCATATTTGGTTTTGGTCTGTGTTGGTGCGATGACTTTTGTTATTACAGGTGAGCTTTTGGTTTCGCCGCTTGTTTTTAAAACAAGCAGTTCGTTTAAGGAAATTATAATCGCGTTACAGGCCAAATATAAGCAGCGCAAAAACGCTCCCAAAGAAGCAGTGTCTGCGCCACGTCTTCGTCCGGCGGTCATCGCCAATGAAAAAAAGTCCTTTGAGTTTCCAAAGCTTAAGAATGAAAATCTTAAAGAAAATGGAAATCAAGATGATTTAGACAAGGTTTTGAACATCAAGCCTTCAACGGAAATCAAAACTAAAATACCTGACGGCGCAAAACCGAATATTAAAATTCTAAAGCCCGAAGATAAACCGCTAGAACATTTGCCTGAGCCTAAGGTCATCGGAGAATATCATTTGCCCAGCTTAGATTTACTTAATAATCCGCCGGTTGTTTCGACGACTCGCTTGCAAAGTGACTTGGCCCAAGGGGCTAAAATTTTAGAGTCAACCCTTGCAGATTTTAATGTCAATGCACGCGTGGCCGATATTGAGCATGGACCGGTCATTACACGCTATGAACTTGAACCAGCGCCGGGGGTTAAAGTGCAGAGAATTACCTCTTTAGCGGATGATATCGCTTTGGCCATGAAAGCGCAGACCGTGCGCATTGTGGCCCCCATCCCCGGAAAGAACCGCGTCGGGATCGAGGTCCCCAACGGTCTGTCCGCTGCTGTATATTTGAAAGATGTATTAGCCCAAAGCAAGTTTTCTAATAGCGGCTCGAAGCTGATGTTGGCTTTGGGAAAAGACATCACAGGTTCTCCTTTGATTGCCGATTTGGCGGAAATGCCACATTTGCTTATTGCGGGAACCACTGGCTCAGGGAAAACGGTTTGTGTCAACGCGATTATTATGTCTATGCTTTTTAATGCGACCCCGGAAGAATTAAAATTCTTGATGATTGATCCAAAGATGGTGGAGTTAAGCCAGTATAATGATATGCCGCATATGCTCTGTCCGGCAGTCACCGATACGACAAAAGTTCCTGCAGCACTCAATTGGGTTGTTGGGGAAATGGAAGCGCGATATCAAACCCTTTCAAAAGCAGGAGTCCGAAATATTAAAGGCTATCATGCCCAAGGCAATAAACTTCCGTATATTGTATTAATTATTGATGAATTAGCAGATTTGATGCAGACGTCCGCCAAGACGGTCGAAGGAGCGATAACCCGATTGGCGCAATTGTCCCGTGCAGTAGGAATTCATCTTATTTTAGCTACGCAGCGTCCGTCTGTGGATGTTATAACCGGTGTGATCAAAGCAAATTTTCCCTCGAGAATTTCGTTTAAAGTTGCTTCAAAAGTTGACTCGCGGACGGTCTTGGACATGAACGGCGCCGAAAATCTTTTGGGTAAAGGAGACCTTTTGTTTATACGCCCCGGCGATGCTAAGCCGATTCGCGGACAATGCGGTTATGTGACGGACGATGAAGTCAAACGTGTTATTGATTTTATCAAGCCCCAACAGCAACCAGTTTACAATGATAAAATTTTAACAAGCGCCAAAGTCAATACGGGATCGGAAAATGCGATGGAAGATGAACTCTATGACGAGGCTTTGGCTCTCGTGCTTGAGATCAATCAGGCTTCGGTTTCGATCCTGCAAAGACGAATGCGGTTAGGGTACACACGGGCAGCGCGGCTGATTGATATTATGGAACAAAATGGGATTTTGGGGCCTTACTGTGGGAGCAAGCCTCGGGAAATTTTAATTAATCGTGAAGAATGGTTGATGCGAAATATCAATCCTAAAGAAAAATCTTAAAACGATAGGGACCTATGCCAAATTCAGATCAGCAAAAGTCAGGCGTTGTAACAAGACGAGGACTTCTTTTGAAGGAAACGCGTGAGGTCAAGGGCCTAAGCATTGAAACCGTACACGAAATGACTAAGATCCCTTTAGATGTTTTGCACGCAATCGAAGAGGGTTACACGGTTCGTATGGTGTCAGCGTATTATTTTAAGGGGTTTATTAAAATGTACGCCAAATTTCTTGGCCTTGATGCCAGTTTGGTTTTAGATGAGCCACTGCCAGCTAAACCGACGACACAGGAGCCTGTCTCTGTGGTTTCTGATCCGGAACATCGTAAGTTTAATGAATATATTACACGCCAGAATAAGAAGCAGTCAATTATTACAATGATTGCGCTAGGTGTTATCGCAGTTGTTTTATTAACTATTTTTGTCGTTTGGGGGCATTGGGCTAAAGGGCAAGAGCATCCTTCCGTATCTAAGATTAAAAAAGAAACGTCACTTAAGAAAATGTTAGCTGGCCAAATTTTTGACCGGAAAATGGTTGAGCAAAGCAAGACAAAAGTAAAAGTTGAGCCAAAGGTTGAAAAAAAGGAAGTGTTGCGCTCGCCGGCTGTGAGTGAACCTTTAACTATAGAGGATGACCAAGAACCTATGGTTGAAAATGCTAAAGCCACGGCGGGTAAGAAAGTTACTCTTTCAATTAAATCACGGACAACAGGGTGGTTGCAGGTTAAGGTTGACGGGAATATGGTTTTTCAATCCACTTTGCGCTCTGGTGCTGCTGAGAGTTGGCAGGCGGAAAAAACCATTGAACTTTCAGGTAAAAATATCAATAATCTTGAGTTTGAGGTCAATGGCAAGACTATAGGGCAGCTAGGAAAATCCCAGCGTGGCGCCCGTCGGGTTTTAGTGACCAGAGACGGCTTGACGGTTAAAAATTGATATTTTGCGTCCATTGCGAGCAAAGCGAGTCCCTGTGGGACGAGCGTTAGCGAAGCATCTCGTTTTTTTTAGGGATTGCGACCGAAGGGAGTCCCTTTGGGACTTCGTCCTGCTCGTTTCACTCGTCGTCCTCGCAATGACAGGATTTTTCAGAGGGCAAGTCTTCTTACATAAGTTAAGACTTGCCTTTAACTTTGCAAGGCATTTAGTATGATTAAAAAACAGAATATTCCACAAGAAATCGCAACGACACAGGATTTTCTTGAACAGCGGCTTTCCGTCGGACAAAAGATCGGCGTCATCAATTTAGGATGCGCCCGCAATCTCGTCGATGCCCAAGAAATCTTAGGGCGTTTGAAAAAAAGCGGACATCGGATTGTGGATATGGCGCACGCAGATGTCGCTATTGTCAATACCTGTTCGTTTGTCGCGGATGCAAAGAAAGAGTCTGTCGATACAATCCTTGAACTTTTGGAATTAAAAAAGCAAGGCAAGATCAAGAAGGTTATTGTAGCCGGCTGTTTGGCGCAGCGTTACGGCAAAGAATTGGCCGAAGAACTTCAAGGAATTGATGCGATCGTCGGTACGCCGTCTTTTTTGAAGAATCAAGTTACAGACCAGCTGTATTTAACGCCTCAACATTTTGCTTATGTTAAAATTTGCGAGAGCTGTTATAACCACTGCAGTTTTTGCGCAATTCCAAAAATCAAAGGAAAATTCACTTCCCGTACCATCGAATCCGTCCTTGAGGAGATTTCGCGTCTAGATAAAGCAGGCGTCAAAGAAATCAATTTGATTGGACAAGACATCACCGCCTATGGGATTGATCTTTATCGTGAAAAATCTTTAGCGCGTTTGCTTAAAGAAATGGTCAAAGCCACAAAGAACATTCAGTGGATCCGTTTGCTGTATGCTTTTCCTGCACATGTTACCGATGAACTGATTGAGGTTATGGCCACAGAGAATAAAATTTGTAAATATATCGATATGCCGCTGCAGCATATTAGCGATAATTTGCTTTTGAGCATGAATCGAGGGATCACAACAGCGCAAACAAAATCTTTGATTACGAGACTGCGTGGATCGATGCCAACGGCCGCTTTGCGAACTACTTTTATCGTCGGTATGCCCGGGGAGACAGAACAAAATTTTGACGAACTTTTTGAGTATGTGCGGCAAACCCGTTTTGAAAAGATGGGTGTCTTTGTTTATTCGCGTGAAGAGGCGACTGCGGCTTTTGATATGCCAAATCAAGTTGCCGAGCTGACCAAGAAAAAGCGCATGAATATTTTAATGAAAGAACAGCAAAGTATTTCGCAGGATGTTCAACAATCTTTTGTTGGCCGGACGCTCAAAGTTTTGATCGATGAAAAGCAAGAAGGTTCTAAGAATATTTATATCGGCCGCTCTGAATATGACGCACCTGATGTTGACGGAGCGGTTTATGTCCATGCCAATAAAATTCTCAAATCCGGTGATTTTGTTGATGTCAAGATTACGGATGCGCTCGAGTATGATCTTGTCGGAGAACAATTGTGAACTGGCCGAATATTCTGACCATTGGAAGATTTTTTTTGACTTTAGGTTTTATTTATTTTATGAAGGCCCAAGGTGGATTTTATTATGTATTGGCAATTGTATGTTTTGCCCTAGCGGTACTTTCAGATTTTTTAGATGGATATTTTGCCCGAAAGTTTAAACTTTTTACCGATTTTGGAAAGATCATGGACCCGATTGCTGACAAGTTTTTGATCTTGTCGGCGTTTTTTATTTTTATGCAATGTGGTTTTATTCCCCCATGGATGTTTTATGTCATCTTCGCTCGGGAAGGGTTAGTCACCGTCTCTCGATTGTCACTTATGTATAAGGGTAAAGTTCTTGCTGCAGAACAAGAAGGCAAATTAAAAACTATTTTTCAAATGACGGCGATTATTTTGATCCTAATTCAGCCTTTATTAGTCTGGGCCCCAAATTTTATTTTTGGTGTTCCGCTGACATTTTGGCCTGCCTTGATTAAATTTTCAACATTGTTAATTCCGATGGTAATGGCCGCGGCTGTTTTGTTAACTTTGTATTCGGGAATCAAATATTTTTGGCAAAATCGGCAGGAGCTGTTTTGAAACATTTTTTTGTTAAATATATTTCGACTTTTTTTTATTTAGGGTATTTCCCTTTTGCTGCCGGAAGTTTGTCGAGTGCCTTAGGTGGCTTGTTGGCGGGAATTTTATTTTTCCACCCGGTAGTATTTTTTGTGCTTTGGGGATCTGTAACGCTGGCAGGTTTTTGGGCAAGTAGCCCAATGGAAGAAATAGAGGGTAAAAAGGATCCGCCTTGTATTGTCATTGATGAGCTCGCAGGCAGCTTGATAGCGTTTTTTATGTTGCCGTTGTGTTGGCCCGTCTTTTGGTCAACGTTTTTTGTCTTTCGCGCTTTTGATATGTTTAAAATTTATCCTGCAAATGTTTTTGAAAAAAGAAACGGCAGCATCGGGGTCATGATGGACGATATCGTTGCGGGGATTTACACGAATCTTATTATGCAGATTGCTGTACGTTTGGCTGGACTTGTTTAAGAAGCAGTTTTAGCGCCTGTTGGGTTGCTTGTGTTTTAATTGACAATCGAGTCCCTTTGAAATGAAATTCTTGGCACAAAATCTTTTCTCGTCGTGCGACGGCAATATAGGTTAATCCCAGCGGTTTTTCTTTTGTCCCGCCCGCCGGCCCTGCAATACCCGTAATGCTTATTCCAAAGTCGGTTTTTAAAATTTCTCGTACAGCGCTGGCCATTTGCTTTGCGACCGGTTTGCTCACTGCGCCATACTTTTTGATCGCAGACGCATCGACTCCTAAGAGTTTTATTTTTGCGCTATTAGCATAAACAATAACGCCACCTAAAAAATAATTGGAACTGCCCGGGATATTCGTAAGCCGATGTCCTAAAAGTCCGCCGGAGCAAGACTCTGCGACAGACACTGTCATTTTATTTTTTGTGAGCTGTTCTGCGACTTTTTGTTCCAGAGTCATTATTGGATCGGTAAGGCGTTAAGAAGATTGCTGATCAAAAGCATGCCGCAAAGCCCTAGCATAACGCCCCAAGCGGTCAAAGTTTTTCCGCCGTCTTTGAGGGCTTCGGGGATCAGTTCGTCTAAAACAAGGTAAATCATCGCTCCGCCGGCAAATCCAAGCCCGATTGGCAAAAGAGGCGCAAAAATCCACGTTAAAAGGGCGGCCGGGACAGCCATAATCGGCTGGGGGATGCTTGTTAATATTGAGATTAGCGCACATTTCGATGTTGAGACTCCATCGGATTTTAAAGGAAGCGAAACCGCAATCCCTTCTGGGATATTATGCACCGATATCGCCATGGCCATGATCATGCCAAAATGCAAATTTCCCGTCGCAAAACCTACGCCGATGGCGATGCCCTCTGGAATAGAGTGAATAAACATTGCGACAAAAAGCAAAATTCCTCGTCTTGAAAGACCATTAGCTAAAGGGTGGTCTTCAAGGGGATGTTTTTCAAGAACTTTTTGGGTCAGCCAATAAAAACCTGCGCCTAACAGAAGGCCGATAATCACGATATAATTGGAGTAGGGAAAACGGTCTTTGAGGTTAATGGCCTCTTGAACAAGCGAAAAAACAGACGCTGAGATCATCATCCCGGCAGCGATGGAGGATGAAAAAGCACGGACGAGCGCAGAATTATTTTTGACAAAATGAACGGGAATCGCCCCTAAGCCGGTTGCCAAGGCGCTGATAACCCCAGTTGATGCCGTCAAGAAAATAAGTTCATTTTGGTTCATCGTGTCCCCGATTTAAACGGTATATTAACATACTAGGATTAGATGACAAATAATTTTTTCCTCTCCTTATAATTCCAATTTCACAAATTGCGTTTAGGTTTAATTTGGGGTAGACTAAAATATATGCATGTTGAGTCAAAATTTAAATATATTTATGGCCCAGTTTATTCTTGGCGCTTGGGGATGTCTTTAGGGATCGACCCTCTATCCGACAAGAGCAAGATCTGCAATATGGACTGTATCTACTGCCAGTTGGGTAAAACCGTCCACTGGAGTAATAAGCGTCAAGAGTTCGTGGCAACGCAAGAAATTATCGACGAGATTAAAGCTTTGCCGAAGATGGAACTGGATTATATTACTTTCTCGGGACGTGGTGAGCCCACCTTGGCTGCAAATTTAGGTGAAATGATTACAGCCATTCGTAAAATACGCAGTGAAAAAATCGCTGTCATTACCAATTCCATACTCTTGGATGACCCAGATGTAAGAAAAGACCTTAATCTTGCGGACTTTGTGCTGGCTAAGCTCGACGCTTGTGATGATGAAACTCTTAAAAGTGTCGATCGGGTCATGCAGGATATTTCTTTTGAAAAGATTGTCGGCGGCATCAAAAAATTTCGTAAAGATTTTAACGGTAAGCTCGCCTTGCAAATTATGTTTGTAGAGGCCAATAAAGACCATGCTCTGCGGCTTGCTGCTATTGCCAAAAGCCTAGGCGCGGATGAAGTTGAAATAAATACACCGCTTCGCCCTTCTGGCGTCTTGCCGCTTTCTGCCTGCGAACTTTTGGAAATCAAAAAATATTTTTCTGGCCAAAACGTCAAGACCGTTTATGAAATGGAAAAGAAAAATGTCGTCCCGCTAAATGAACGTGAGACGATCAAGCGGCATGGTAATTACAAAAAAAAAATTGAAAACGCTGCGGTAACATATCCTGCAACTGAGCCTTTGCTTGAATTGCCCGATGCTTTTGATGCGTTGCCTAGGACCCTTAAGGAATTAGCCGACTTTAAGTTTGCTTTAGATGTTTCTTCAATAGTCGCCATTACAAACAAAGATGGTAATATCATTTATGTCAACGATAAGTTTTGCCAGATATCTAAACATACTCGGGCTGAGTTGATCGGAGAGAACCATCGCATCGTCAACTCAAAATATCACCCCAAGGAATTTTTTCGTGATCTTTGGGATACGATACTTGCCGGAAAAGTTTGGCAGGGTGAGATTCGCAATCGTGCCAAAGACGGCGCTTTGTATTGGGTTAGTTCGACGATCGTACCGTTTTTGACGGACAAGGGTAAACCATATCAGTTTGTAGTGATTCACAATGAGATCACTAAACGTAAAGAAATGGAAGAGGCTTTGTCCTTTTTGCCGCAAAGGATTTTGGCAGCGCAAGAAAATGAAAGGCAGTGGATTTCGCGCGAGATCCACGACGATCTGGGACAAGCACTGGCAACCTTAAAAATGCTTATCCAGACAGGGTTTGAAGACAACACTGCGGCGCATCAGAAAAAAACATTTCAAAAAACGATCAAATATTTAGATACGATTATAAACAAAACTCGAAATTTGGCCGCAGGACTTCGGCCTGCAACCTTGGAAGTGCTTGGCCTAAAAGCGTCTTTACAGTCTTTGATTTATAATTTTAGAAACAATAAGCGTTTTAAGGTTCATGCGCGTATGTCGGTTTTAGATGACATTGAGTTTAAAGGGGATGTCATTAATTTTTACCGCATTATTCAGGAGGCGCTGACTAATATTATTCGGCATGCGCAGGCTAAGCATGTGCAAATTATTTTTTCCCGAGCAGGAGAGCAGTTGACCGCAAAAATTAAGGATGATGGCCAAGGATTTGTGGTCGAAAATTTTCAAAAGGAGAATTTGGTTTTTCGTGGGTTAGGTTTGTCAACAATGCAAGAGCGTGCCACACAGCTGGGTGGGAACATACATCTTTTTTCTCTCCCCGGCAAAGGGACAACAATTACATTAACACTACCAATTATTCAAAAGAAATGATACTCAAAGAATGTCGAATTATTCTTGCTGACGACCATAAGATTTTTCGGGCAGGGCTCAAAAGTCTTATTGATAAGCAAACGGGCTTTAAAATTGTTGGGCAAGCGCAGGACGGCGAAGCGTTGCTCTCGATTGTCAGTACGGTTAAATGTGATTTGATTATTTTGGATTTATCCATGCCAAAGCTCGATGGCATAGCCGCTTTGAGGATATTGAGCAAGAAGTATCCCGGACTTAAGGTTTTAGTTTTAACAATGCTCAAAGACAAAGAGCATTTTAAACAGGCCATGGCCTCTGGCGCAAGGGGGTATGTTCTTAAAGAGGATGCGTTTGAACAATTGGTTAAAGCGATCAAAGCCATTATCCAAAATAAAAAATATGTTTCGGGGGCTCTCGACGAAGTTGAGCAGGATGATACAAACCGCTTTCAAGCTCAAATGTTGACGCCGTCTTTGGAAATTTTGACCAGACGCGAAAAAGAAATCCTCAAAGGGATTGCCTGCGGGATGGCAAATAAAAATATCGCTACGAGCCTAAAGATCAGCGTTCGGACCGTTGAGGCGCATCGCGGGCATTTGACAACTAAGCTTGGGATTAAAACGACAGCAAATCTCGTGAAATATGCAATGGCTAAGCGTATTATCTAAACGACTGCAAGTCCTTTATTTCTAATAATATATAGTAGTTTTTCACATAATATAACCAGTATAAAATACGTAGTATCGCCTATTTCTTTTTTCGACGAAAAACGTTATAATTATTTTATTGCCAAGAATATTTGCACGCCAAAGGATCTCACAAAAAGGTTTTGCTTTTGCTAGTGCAAGATTATAGACAATAGGTAGTAAAGCATATTCGAGGCTAAATAGGAGAATTTAGAATGTATCACATGGCAACAAAGATTCTTATTGTTGATGACCACGATGACTTTCGCAAAGCGGTACGCAAGCATCTAGAAAACCAAGATTTAGGTGCGGAAGTATTTGAGGCTGATTGCGGTGAGGTCGGTGTTGCTATGGCCGCCCATCGAATTCCCGATATTGTTCTTATGGATATTCGTCTGCCCGGCATAGATGGTTTGGATGCCGCCTCTCAAATCAAATCCCAGTTCCCCAAAAGTAAAATTATTTTCCTAACGATGTTCGAAACTCAAGCATTTCGTGAAGCATTTAATAGCGAAGCTGCCAGTGACTATATTGGCAAAAGCGATCTTTATGACAAGCTTGTCCCGGCGATAAAGCGGGTTTTAGGAAAAAAATAAGATCTCTCTCCAAAGTATGCGCCTTAAATACGCGGAAGATTTTTATATCCGGGCTTTGCTCAAAAAAGTCACGCTGGGTGAAGTGATGACTTCGCCGGCGATTTCTTTACATGAAGATGCGCCTTTTCGTCAAGTTGTCAACATTTTACAAAGAAGCCGGATTAGGCATCTGCCTATTGTTAATAGCAAAAATGAAGTTGTCGGGATTCTCTCGCAACGAGATCTTTATAAAATTCAGCCTCCGCACAAAAACGAAGATGGCGTTTGGGTTTATGATTTAGATATTTTGGATGGCTTTATTTTACGCAATGTGATGGTCCCTAACCCGTTTGTTTTGTCGAAAAAAAGTGTCCTTTCAGAGGCTCTGGGGCCTATGGTGCGCAGTAAATATGGGTGTATCCCGGTTATTGACGAGAATAAAAAACTCTGTGGAATTATCACACAGTATGATATTTTAAAGATAGCCTATGAAATCCTAGAAGAAGGGAAATGACACATTAAGTAAAGGGCATGGCCCATGGCCGGATACATTGCCAAAGATAAACAGATTAATCTTCTTTTTGCGGAATCTGAGAAGATGTACCGCAATCTTGTCGAATCAGTGCGCAACGGCATCTATATGGCCGATGCGAATGACACCTTATTTTTTGTCAATCAATCATTTGTTGATATCCTCGGTTATCAAAGTAAAGATGAGCTTTTAGGGCGCAATATCGCCAAAGATCTTTATCGGCATCCGCAAATGCGCGAAGAGTTTTTGCGGCAGATGCAGCGCAGTGGGTTTATCCGTGATTATGAATTTGAAGTGATCCGCCGCGATGGAGAGATTGTAACGCTTTTAGCCAGCAGTAATTTTATCCGCAATGATCGTGGGGAGGTGATTGGGGTTGAAGGTATCGTCCACGATGTCAGTGAAAAAAAGATCCTTGAAGCAAAACTGCACAACGAAAAAATGAAACTTGAAGAGATCCTCGGGTTTGACGAGAGGGTGACTTCGATTCGTAATTTAGACCGCTTGGTTGATTTTGTCGTTGAAAAGGCGACCGCTATTCTGCAAGCTGAAAAATGTTCGCTGATGCTGTTTGATGACTCTGTTAATGAATTGTGCATTAAAAGTGCCATTGGTTTAAGCGAAGAAGTCATCACCCAAACCCGCGTGAAGTTAGGGGAGTCGATATCCGGCCGTGTGGCCAAAGAGGGAACAGAGGTGTTAGTCAAAAATATCGAATACGACCCGCGTTTTGAACGGCCCAATTGTCCGTCGTATCACGGACGTTCTTTTATGTGCTCGCCGATTAAGCTTAATGGCCGTTTAATCGGTGTGGTTAATATCGCAGATAAAAAAGCTGGGGCCGAGCAGTTTAGCGAGACGGATCTTAAAATTTTAAGTGCCATTGTCCGCCAAGCTGCCGCTGCCATCGAAAACGCTAAGCTTTACCGTGAGCTTGAATATCTTTCAGTCACTGATCCTTTGACAAATTTGTGGAATTATCGTTGTTTTATTAATAGCGTCGATGATGAAATTCAGCGGTTTAACCGCTTTGCGAATATTTTTTCCGTTTTAATGATAGACGTTGATAATTTTAAAACCTATAATGATACTTTCGGGCATTTAGAAGGTGACAGCTTTTTAAAGGCACTGGGGCATATTTTTATTAGTCGTCTGCGTGTTCTGGATAAGGTTTGCCGTTATGGTGGGGATGAATTTGTCATTCTTCTGCCAAATACAAAAATTGAGCAAGCTAAAATTACAGCCGAAAAATTACGTTTAGCCGTCGAACAATATGCATTCAAGCGTCCGATGACAATTAGTGTTGGCATAGCTGAATACCGCAAGTCGATTTCGCGATTTGAACTGATCATGCGCGTGGACAGAGCTCTGTATAAGGCCAAGCATCATGGCCGCAATCAAATCTATTTGCACGAATAACTTTAGAGGAAAAAATGTGAGCGATGTCGACGACCAGAAGAAAGATGAAAAAAGTCCACAAGTAGCTGCTGTCCCGACAACTGATGAACAAGCTCCGGCTGCCAGCCCTAAAATGATTTTGAAAGAATTAGAAAAGACCGCTGCCTCTGGTCCGGCTCTACCCGTTAAAGAACCACCGGATGCCCATATTCAACCTCAAGAGGCTCTCGCGCAAACGCCATTGGTGACGGATGCGATGCGTCGTTTAGATGAACTTCTGGCCCGTTTTCGAAAGTGACCAAACTAAACTTCCTTAAGTTGCTACAAATAATCCTATGATGAAAGTTTTTGTTAAATTTAAAAATGGTATTGGCATAACTTTGCTTTTGGGCGCAATTGTCATCGGATATCTCTATTTTTTGAGTTCTGTCAAGGCGGATCGGTACCAAATATTTGATGTCAAAAAATCGATCACTTGGGCGCAATCGCAAAACAGTCTTTATCGTACGCATTCCCACGGTTTGGTTGACAACATTTTATTATCTGAGGATAGCTGGAGAGATTATGCTTTAACAATGAAAGTGGCCAACCCCCAAGATTGCGGATTTCTCTATGATTATCAGAACGTTAACAATTATCATTTTGTTTTTTTTCAAAAAAAATCTTCTTTGGCTGTAATCGGCCATTTGACCCAAGGCAAAATGCAAGTTCAGAAGTCTCTTGTTTTTGATTTCCCATCGATCATTGATCTGAACGTTAACAAACAAAAAGGTGTTATCAGTTTTAAAGTTGGGGAAAAACAACTTTTTGAAGAAAAAGCATCAGATAACGTTGGGAAAATTGGTTTGTTGGTTAATAGTCTTCAATCCCCCCCGGTTATTTTTCATCAAATTGCCATTAGAGGGATGTTGGAGAGCGGCAAGGTTATATCGGCTGATGTTAATGTTAAGCCCGAAAGCGGAATACTGCAAGCTTTTAAGTTTTTTGTCCCCTTTTATTTTTTTGTTATACTTTTTGTCATTTTTTTCCCCTTTCTTTTAGCCAATGCGCGAAAAAAAGTTTTAAACGTCGGCGAAAAATCCAAAGCATTCTTAAAACAGGCGAGTCCTTTTATCATTCATATATTTTTGGCAGTATGCTTTTTTTGGCCTTTTATCATCCGTGGGGAAGTTGCCGTATTTAGTTATGATAATCTTGGCGAGATTTATCCTCTTTTTTATTATGCCCAGCAAAATTTTCTCAACATCGTGCACGGCCATGGCCCGTGGCTGTGGAATCCTCTGATCCAAAACGGCTTTCCTTTTTATTCCAATCATTGGGACATGATTTATTATCCTTTAAACTGGCCAGTGTTTTTGACCCCGTCGGCTTATTTACTCACGGCGCTTACCCTTAAATCTTTTGTGGAAGTCGCAGCGCTTGGGATTTTTGCTTACGGGTTTTTTGCCATCGAGTTGCAAAACAAACGCTGGGCGCTTTTCTCTTCGGTGGCGTATCAGATGTGTTCTTTGCTTATTTTTACGATGGGGATTTTCCCGGCGACGTCAACCTATTTTGCGATGACGTTTTATCTTTATGTTTTATGGTCTTCTCCGCAGCGGCGGGCGATTTCCAACTTTTTGCTTTTAGTTTTTTCGATTGTCCTTTTGTTAACTTCAGCTAATGTCGCGTTTGTCTTTTATGGGTGCTTGGCTTTGGCAGTGATTTCCATTTATCGGTTTTTATCGGCCCAACAACAAGGGCCAAAACTTTTTGTGCTGACTGCCGTTAGTTGGCTTATGGGTACACTAATTTGCAGCGTGCGGATTCTTTGTTGTTTATCAGGTGTCATGGCAAGCAATCGCATGGTTGAAAATTTTCATACGATCCACGACCGTTCCTATATGGCTTTACGACTTTTTATTCCCGAGATCGCTGGGTGGATGGGGCCGGATGCGCTTAATGTTCTAAAATCGCCGAACTTAAATCTTATTTATAGCCAATTGGAGCTTCCTTCGTCAAACCCACAAAATAGTTTTTTTGTTTATTTTGGGGTTCTGCCTGCGCTTTTGCTTGCTGCAAGTTTTTTAACTCCCGCGAAAGGCAAACAGGCTTTTTGGAAAATTTATAGTTTGATCGCTTTAGGTGTTGCACTTTTATGGCAGCCGATTTGGGGCGTTTTAAGTATTCTGTGTTTGCCGCTTAATCATTATAGTTATCACATGATCATTTTACCCGTCGGTATTTGTGCCTTAATCGGTTATGCTGGAATCTCTCTGGAAAGCGGGCATTGGGCAAATACGAATTTGCCTTACCGCATAGCTCTATTTTTAGGGTTTGTCGGCGCATATTTTTGCGTTTTTTTAACATACCTTTTTCCCCGCTTGGCTTTCTGGACGCGTATTGTTTTTTTAATCGTCGCAATAGGGATAGCTTTATTTTATATTCTGCGTCAGAAAAACAGCTTTTTAAGTCAAAGGTTCTTAAATTTGATTTTCGCAATTTTTCAAGTTTTGGTTTTAATGCTTCTTCTTTTAACGACACTATTTATCGCTCTGTCCCCGTTTCCTAAAAAAGAAGCTCTTGGCACTGATATGATTGTCCCTTTTTTGTGGTTGTCGTTGGCTGGAGCAATGATTTTAAACTTTTATACCAGCGAGAACAATATTGGGACTTTAACAAAGTCGATAAGAAATGTTTTTATAGTTGCTCTTTTAGCTTCAGTGTTATGCGCGATAGTGGTTTTTTTCGTAAAGGGAAATTTTATTTTGGGTTGGGAACAACCTTTGCGAGTTTACTCTGTCGACGTTTTAGTCGGTGTTTTGAGGTTTTTTTTACTATTGCAGATTGGTTTTTTATGCGTGAGGGGACTTAAGAGAAAAACCTTATCGGCCCAGTTGGTTTTCATTTTATTTTTGTCTTTTACTTCATTGGACCTAATTGTTTTTAATGCCCGATTTAATAATATTGTGGCACCATTTTATTTTAAAAATGCTTTTTATCCAAAGCCGTTTACGTATCGGGATATGAGCCCCGTCTTGCGTGAGCAAATGGATCTTGTCAATTATCGCGTCAGTCATCAGGACCGGCAGGATTTTAACGCGAATAAAAATTTGGTTTTTGGCATCCCAAGTTACACCGGTA